>JBEQAF010000083.1:0-8379 GCA_041640455.1 bacterium | reverse complement strand
TCATCTTTTCAATCTTAAGAATATCACCCTTTGACAGGCCATCCTGGCTCCCCTTATCTACAAATACAAAACTTTTATCGGCTATAAAAAATCCCTGTTCCATAGAGCCTATGATTTTACCCTCCAAAAAGGACTGAGATTTGTTCAATACCACTTCTGGACTATCTTTTTCTTCTTCTTTAATCAATATATCTCCTGCTGTAACCTCTTTGTAAAGTCTTACAATCTTCCCTACAGACATATTGGGATAAACTTCTGTAATCTTTAGCTTTCCTATTTTTGTATATAAATCTCCAAAAGACCTGCCCGTTGTATAATCTACCAGCTCTTTATCATATCTTATAATTGTATAGTTCTCACCAACCTTTATCCCCTTTAAATCACCACTGTCTATAAAGTACTCTGAATCCATCTCACCAAATTTTTTATGGACGTCTACTGGAGCAAGAATTTTTGTTCTGGCAGGATATTTTTTGGGGAGCACCAGCCCTATCCTTTCAAGCTCTTTTAGTTCAAGCATATAGCGCTTAACCTTTTCTTTTTGGGCTTTCTTCTCTTCTATGGTCACTTCCCTTGCAGGTTCTTCATAGATGAATTTTTCTTCAATCACTACGGCAGGCTCTTTCTGCTCTGCTGGTTCTTCTTTAATAACATCCTCTTGCTTTTCCGCCTTTTTAATCACTTTTATTTCATCTTTGAATATTCTCAATGTCCATCCAGGGTATATCCAGTGGGGGTCTGATACCTTAGGATTGAGCTTCCAGATATTCAGCCATTTATTGGGATCTTTTTGATACTTTTGTGACAACCCCCAGAGTGTGTCGCCTTTTTTAACAATATGTTCTTTATACTCCTCAGCTGAGAGATATGTTACAAAAAATATCAATCCTAAAACCAGTATTAATTTTTTCATCTCAGCTCCTTTAAGGTAAGCTATTTAAGCTTCTTTGCTACCTCCGAATCTTTAAATTTTTGCAGGATTGCCTTCTTCCATTTTTCTGCTTCTTTTTTATTCCCCTTTTCCAGGTAGGCAAGATAAATTTTGTAGTAAGCATCCGCCACCTTATTGCCATCGGGATATTTTTCTACCTTTTTAAACTCTTCTATTGCCTTATCAAAATTTTTCTGCCCGTAATAGCTTTCGGCAATCCAGTACTGGGAGTTATCAGCAAGGGCATCCTTGGGATATTTCTGGAGAAAATCTCTAAAGATGGATATAGCCTGAGGGAATTTCTGTTGAGAATACATCTCATACCCTTTATTGTAAAGGCTCTGGGGTGTTTCTTTCTCCTGAACTTCTCTAACGGAAACAACTTTTTCTTCTTTTTTCTGCGGTTCAGGTTTGGGCTCTTCTTTCCTCTGCTCTGTAACAGCCTGATTTTCTTTTATCTCTCTAATCTTCACTGGCTCATCAGCCTTTATGCTTATTACCGCACTGGTAGGCACGGCTGTAAGCTTAGTGGGTTCAGATAGCTCAAAAAGTGGATTTGATTTTATTTTTTCAATGCTCTTCTCAACCGATGATATCTTCTCTTCCAGTTTATCAATCCTTTCCGAAACCTCAGCTTTTATATTTGTTTCTCTTTTAGCCCTCATCTCAAGCGCTTCTATCTTCTGAGAAAGTGTTACAAGCTGGGTTTGAAAATCCTTAAAATACTCGGTCTGAACCTTGTCGGTATTGGAAGCACAGGATATTAAAAGACCACTTATCAGAATTAAGCTTAGTTTTTTCACTTTTCCTCCTTTATTATGTTTAATGCCTCTTCCACATCATTTTTACTACCCATAATTAATGGAGATCTTTCATGCAGTTCAACAGGTGTTTTATCTAATATCATTTTTTCACCATCAGTTGCAACACCTCCGGCATTTTCGAATAAATATGCCATTGGAAAACACTCATAAAGCAGTCTCAGCTTGCCTTTAGGATTTTTTAGATCTCCAGGATAAAGAAAAACCCCACCTTTGAGGAGTGTTCTGTGTGCATCGGCTACCAGAGTCCCCACATATCTTAATGATCTGTCTTTCTTTAACTTGAGAGTTTCTATGTATTTCTTTGTCCAGCTTTCCCAGTTGGCATTATTTCCTTCATTTATGCTGTAAGTTTTGCCTTTTTCAGGGATTTTTATGTTTTCATGAGAAAGTAGAAACTCACCTATGCTCGGATCAAGTGTAAAACCATGCACACCCTGTCCTGTTGAGTACACGAGCATGGTGCTCGAGCCGTAGATAACATATCCAGCAGCTACAATGCTTTTCCCTGATTGCAGAAAGTCTCTTATATCGGGCTTATCTCCCTGTGTGATTCTCTTAAATATGCAGAAAATGGTGCCTATGCTGATATTTACATCAATGTTTGAAGATCCGTCTAAGGGATCCATAATCATAATATATTTGCCACGTGGATAATATTCAGGCACTGGACAGAACTCATCCATCTCCTCTGATGCAAACGCAGCCAGATAACCTGTATGCTCAAGGTGTTTAATAAAAGTTTCGTTTGCAAATACATCAAGCTTCTGAACCTTTTCTCCGTGAATATTTTCTTTACCAGTTCCGCCAAGTATATCCACAAGCCCTGCCTTGCGCACCTCTCTTGTGACTATCTTTGCGGCTGTTGCAATATCATTAAGAAGAGAGGTAAACTCACCTTTTGCCTCCGGATAGGATCTTTGCATTTCTAAGATAAATTTAGTCAAAGTAGTACCGACAGTCATCTATCCTCCTCAAGTTAGAAAAGCATAATCTTTTTAAGGCAAATATAACAGATATTATAAATAAATTCAACATTTTCTATGATATTTTTAAAAATTGGATTAAATATTTCTGAACTAATTCTTCCTGTATTTACTTGACAGCATCTGACTTATCATGCATATTTTATTTATCTGGGGGTTTTTTGAATAAAATTCTTGTAATAGAAGACGATAAAAAAATAGCAAATATTCTGAAGGTATATCTGGAGGACGGGGGGTTTAAGGTCATTCATGCCGATAAGGGAGGAGAGGGGTTAGACCTATTTCTTAAAGAATCGCCTTCTATTGTAATTCTTGACCTTATGCTGCCCGATAAAAAGGGAGAAGAACTACTTCAGGAGATTAAAGAGATAAATGACACCCCAGTTATTCTTCTCACTGCCAAGTCAGCTCCTGAGGAGCGAGTAGCAGGTTTTGCTTTAGGTGCCGATGATTATGTAACCAAGCCATTTAATCCAAGAGAGCTGGTTTTTAGAGTAAGAGCTATACTCAAAAGATTAAAGAAAATTACTGAATCACCTAATGAGATTCTTAGCTTTAACAATGGGACACTTATTATAGACGGGAATCGTTTTGAGGTCAGAAAAAATGGTGAGATTATTAACCTCACACCCACAGAGTTTAAAATACTTTTTACGCTGGCTGTGACGCCTGAAAAGGTGTTTTCGAGAGAAGAGCTAATAGAAAAGGCTTTAGGATATGATTTTGACGGTATGGATAGAAGTATAGATGTGCATATTAAAAATATCAGACACAAGATAGAAAATGACCCCAAAAACCCTGAACTGATTCTTACTGTTTATAAAGTGGGATACAAATTTATAGGTACTAAGGATGCTTAAGTCAATCTGGGGCAAGTTTTTTCTCGCCCTTTTTATAGTCTCAATTTTTACCCTCTCGTCTACATTGCTGGTTCGTTATCTCATATTAAAAGACTTTCGCAATTATGTGGAAGGACAGACTGAGGATAAGATTTATCTGCTTATAGCAAATCTTGAAGAAAACTTTGACAAAAATAATGGCTGGAGAGAAGAAACACTGGTCAATGATCTGATTTTTGCGCTTATGATAGGGGTTGAGGTTAAAGTACGGGATAGTAATGAAAATCTGATAATAGATACGGAAAAAGCCCTTTCCATGCTTAACCCCAAACACAGAGAGAAAATATACTCTCTCTCAAATTTTATTCCCAGCTTAGAAGCTAAAGATTTTATCAGCTATCCGCTATTCTCCTCTGGTAAGGAGATCGGAACTCTTGAAATCCATATTCTCTATCCAGAAAGAGAGCTGGTTTTTATCTCACGTTCAAACAGATTTATTATATTCTCGGCTCTCATAACGGGACTTTTGGCAATTTTATTGAGCATAGTTTTTTCTCGAGAGCTTACGAAAAATATTAAAAGCCTTGAGAAGACCCTTTCAAAGGTTTCAAAAGGGCAGCTAAGTGAAGCCAAAATTTTATCACAGGATGAGATAGGCAATCTTGCCTCATCTTTTAACGAGATGATTAAAACTTTAAAAAATCAGGAGATTATTCGAAAAAAACTGGTAACAAATGTGGCTCACGAGATAAGGACACCCATAACCGCCATAAAAGGTGAGCTTATGGCAGTAATAGACGGGCTTCTTCCCAATAGTAAAGAACAGCTGCTATCCATATATGAAGAGGTGGAGAGACTGGAAAATATTCTCGAAGGATTAGAAGAGTATGCAAGGGTGCAAAGCAATGCACTTTTTTTGAACAGACAGAAAATTCTATTAAAGCCGATACTGGAAAGAATTATAAATACTTATGAAGCTATGTTTATGGAAAAGGAGGTAAGGCTTAGTCTCTCCTGCCCGGAGGATGCATCAATCTATGCCGATCCTGAAAAGCTGAAACAGATTATTGTCAACCTTTTAAGTAATGCCCTGAAAGCCACAGATAGTGGGGGAGAGGTTAAAATTTCTGTCCATTACGAATTACAAAAGATTTGTATATGCGTATCAGACACCGGTTGTGGTATTGATCCTCAGTCGGTTCCTTTTATTTTTGAAAGATTTTATAGAAAAGACAAAGGTAGTCTTGGGATAGGTCTTGCCATTGTAAAAGAGCTTGCCGACGCCCATTCGGCAGAGATTACGGTTAATACTGAATTAGGGAAAGGAACAAGCTTTACCGTATGTTTTCCCGAGAAACTGCCTTCATAAAAATTCACAAGTTTCTCATAACTTTTTTATATTTTTATGTTAGTGTTAAATCATAAAAAATATATCAGGAGGTTATAAATATGAAAAAGGTAGTTTTAATGGCTATGCTGGTGGTTCTTGTTACCAGCTCCTATGTGTTTGCATGGCGGGGTGATTGTTCCTGTTATTTTAAAAAGGAAACTGATATTAACTCCGTCAAAATGTTTCAGAAAGATAGTTACCAGCTGAGAGATGAGCTTATGATCAAGAAGTTTGAACTCAAAAATGAATATGCAAAAGAACCTAAGGATGTCAGTCGTATAGAGGCTTTAAGAAAAGAGATTTTAGAGCTGAGAAATAAAATTAATAGCATAGCAGAAAAATATAATGTATTCTGGGGTAATAGAGGAAGGGGTGGTTGTGGCAAGTGCTGCAATGATTTGAGGTGGTAAAAAAAGCTAAGCTGGGGGAGATATTCTCCCCCATTTAAAGAATTATTATGGTTAAAAAGATTGTCCTATCAATTATTTTAAGCAGCTTTTTATTTCATCTTGCCTTTGCTGCTGACTGCAAAAAATTCAATAGGCCCTTCGGATACTACTGTAAAGGTCCTCGAGGTGGCTGGTATGGGGAAAGAAGACAGGTAAAAACTGAAGAAGAAGCTAAAAGTCTTATTAAAGAGTTTTTCAGCAATAAAGAGGTTATTATAAACAAGCTAACGGATAAAAAGCTCTTTTATGAAGTAGAGATTTACATAAAAGACGAAGATTCAAACAACATCCTTATAATAGACAAAAGAAACGGCCGCATGAGAACCATAGATTAGCCCTTTCTCATTCAAAAGGTAGTCACACTTTTTGTCCTGTGATATACTAATCTATCTATGAAAATTCTACTTATCAAGCTAAACAGTCCTG
Organism: bacterium; assembly: GCA_041640455.1. Lineage (GTDB taxonomy): Bacteria > CALINM01 > CALINM01 > CALINM01 > CALINM01 > JAOAGA01. The sequence continues at coordinate 2,537 of JBEQAF010000083.1, read as the reverse complement.
CTGATGAGATTATTCCTCCCATCTCTCTTGGATATATTGCATCAACTCTAATACCAGAGCATCATGTGCAGATACTGGACTGTCTGAAGGATAACTTAAAAATCAGTCAGGTCTCCCGGATCGCAAAAGATTATCAGGTTATAGGCATAACTTTATTTACAAAAGATCTAAGGTTATGCAGGGATTATCTAAAAGAGATAAAAAAAATTAATCCCAATTCGGTAACCATTTTAGGCGGACCTCATCCTTCTGCTGTGCCTAATGAAACATTGCATTTTTTTAAAGGTTTGTGTGATTACATATTTGTTGGAGAGTCAGAGATAGGATTTCCAAAACTGATTAATCATATTGCAGGCAAAGATATAAGCTTAGATGAGATTGAAGGGCTGGGATACATAAAAGATGGCACTGTAAAATTAAATCCACCAATATGCCCTGAAAATATTGACAGTTTTAAGGTTGCGTGGGAGCTTATACCACCCAACACATACCCGATGGCTCCTCACGGCGCTTTTTTTAAACAATACCCAGTTGCACCTATTATTACATCCAGAGGCTGCCCTTTTTTATGCACATTCTGTGGTGGACACATAGTGTCAGGCAGAAAAATCAGGCAGAGAAGTCTAAAAAATGTTTTAAAAGAGATAGAGCTTTTACATAACCAGTTTGGTGTAAGGGAGATACACATAGAGGACGATAATTTTACCTTCAAAAAAGACTATGTACTTGAGTTCTGTCAGGAACTAAAAAATAAATTCCCAGATATCTCATGGACATGCCCTAATGGTGTTAGAATTGACACACTGGATGAAGAGGTGGCTCTCGCCATGAAAGAGTCTGGCTGTTACGCTATCTCCATCGGCATAGAATCGGGTAGCAACCAGATATTGAAAGCTATGAAAAAATCCCTGACTGTGGAAAAAATTAGAGAAAAAATTCAGATGCTGAACAGATGCAAGATTGACATAAACGCCTTTTTTATCTTAGGTTATCCTGGAGAGACAAAAGAAGACATTAAAAAAACCATTGATTTCGCCCTGTCTTTGCCTTTAAAAAGGGCTTCTTTTGCAACTTTTCAGCCACTGCCAGGAACAGATGCGTATCATGAACTTATTAAAAATGGACTATTGAAGATAGAACACTGGGAGAATTTTAGCCCATCACTTCAATCAACCATCTGGGCTCCGCCCAACTTTACTGTCAGAGAGCTCGCTAATTACAGAAGGAAAGCTCTTCTTAGATTTTATCTAAGACCCAGAATTATCTTAGACATTATCAAGGGTATTAAAAGCATTGAGCACCTTTTTTATGTAGCAAAGCGGGCTTTCAGATGGCTTATTTTTACTGGGAATTAGAGTTAATAAACATTTCTGTCTTTTCTATGTTTTTCATATACTCTTTTGCGGGCTCAATGGAGTAAGCTTTTTTAAAATAGTTTAGCCCCTTCTTGAGATTGCCCCTTATTACCTCTATCTCGCCGAGCCTGTTGTAGGCATCTGCATAGTCTGGTTCTATTGAAACTGCCTTCAGAAAATTTTCTTCTGCCTTAAATAGATCCTTTTGAAGCAGATATATCTCTCCTAAAAAAAAGTAGCCATAAGAGAAATTGGGCTTTAAAGTTACTGCTTTTAGAAAATATTTCTTTGCCTCTTCTATCTCTCCTTTATCAAACAATACTCTACCCAGATCATAATAGCCGCCGTAACTTGAAGAGTTTAGCTCAATTACTTTTCTAAACATCTTTTCCGCATTAACCAGATCACCCAGCAAGTAATAATAAACACCTATCTCATTTATAACCAGAGGATTGTCGGGTGCATTTCTCAGTGCTTCAGCTATAAAGTTTTCTTGATTTTTATAAACATTATTCCTTTTTATTGAATATCCACCAAAAAGGATTGAAATAATAAGAAGAACAGATATAAGAACTTTTTTATTTTTTATTTTAACCAGTAGATCTGAAGCTATTAAGGTTAGTCCAAGGGATGGTAAATAAAGGTATCTGTCGGAACCAAAAGTGATGGTTGAGGTGATTACCAGCCCGGAAACGGGCAAAATTAGTAAAAGAAAAAATATCAAAAAAAATAGTGTTCTTTTTCTGTCTTCAGTAAGTAGCAAAGATAAGCCTGTAACGGTAGATATAAAAAAAATCCCGGTAAGAACGTCCCTGTCAGGAACAGTTTTTACTAAGTTTTCGTAAAATATCTTTAGTCCAAACGGAAAAATAAATTTTTTAAGATAAAAACCTATATTGCTAATAAGGGTATTGATCTTCACAAATAAGGGCACAGGGTCTCCGTAAGGTTCGGGGAGAAAGCTGGTTCTGAGATAAAGATAGGCTACAACCATTGTTAGACCTAATAGAGCAATAATTTTCTGCTTTTGACTTAGCTCTCTTCTGAAAAGAAATGAATACCCTATGGCAACAAAAGGAATAGTAACAGCTGTTTCCTTTGAAAGAATAGAAAGGATTAAAAAAAATAGGCTTAAAAAAGATTTTTTCACATAAAAATATAGAAAAAGCACTCCAAAAAGGG
>JBEQAF010000082.1:1626-8723 GCA_041640455.1 bacterium | reverse complement strand
TAATGCGGCAGGGGTGATGCCCATTGTGTATGCCCTCATGCAAAAGGGTTTATCGCTGGGAACGGTTTTAGCTTTTATGATGGCAGTGACTGCTCTTTCTCTTCCAGAGATGATAATTTTAAGGAAGGTATTAAAGCCAAAACTTTTATACATATTTGTGGGTATTATGACTGTAACGATTATTGGTGTAGGATATATGTTCAATATGATTTTATAGATTTGGTAAAAGGAGGTATAAATATGGAAGTTTTAGTTTTAGGAACAGGCTGCGAAAGCTGTAAAAAGCTTTATGAGACGGCTAAAAAGGCTATCGATGAGCTTGGGTTAGATGGAGAGGTTAAAAAGGTTGAAGAGATAGGAGAGATTATGAAATATACCATGAACACACCTGCACTGGTTGTTGATGGCAAGGTTGTCCATTCAGGAAAGCCGCTCCCTGACGTTGAAAAGGTAAAAAAACTACTTGGCAGGTAAAGAAGGAGGTAGCCCTGAATCTAAGCAATTTAACCAATCTTTATAAAGCACTATCTGACGAAACACGATTGAAAATATTAAAACTGCTTGAAAAGGGAGAGCTTTGTGTTTGTGACATTGTGGCTGCTTTCAACACGGTTCAGCCAAAAATCTCTTTTCATCTGGCGATACTTAAAGAGGCGGGATTAATAAAGGACAGGAAAGAAGGCAAATGGTCTTATTACTCCCTGAGATACGACGAAATTTTTAAAAGACTGCTTCTGCTTTCAACCATTGAAAGGATTGATGAAGAATCTGTCAAGGAAGAAAAAGAAAGGCTGTCAGAATTTTTAGAAAAAAAGAAACAGAAAAATTATTTAAAAATTACAAAAGTTAAGGGGAGTGTTTATGAATAGGATCAACATTATCTGGCAAAGGCTTGTGGATGAAAAAGGAGAAACCTGCGACAGATGTAACCAAACTTACCTTAATCTTGAGAAGGTACTGGAAAAACTAACACCATTACTAAAAAATCTTGATATTGAGCTATTCTTTGAAAAGAAAGCACTTACAATGGATGAGTTTAAAAAAGACCCGCTTTCTTCCAATATTATTTTAATAAATGGCAAAAAGTTAGAGAACATACTTGACCTTAAGATTGGCAAAAGCAGCTGTTGTGGTCCCTGCGGTGATAGTGAGTGTAGAACAGTTATTGACGAAAAGGGAGAAAAAGAAGAGGTGGAAGAAAGGCTTATCATCAAAGCTATTTTAAAGGAGCTTGTAAATATTATATAATCTGACTGTAAAAGAGTTATAAATTAAAAGCAAAGTATGAAAAACATTTTACAGGCAGATTCATCAAATTTTAATACTTGTTGGTAAAATAACTGGTGGCATGATCAGTAACAGAACAGATCATAAGGTTAAAAGAATGAAAATCCTGATGTTGATATATACATTAGTTTTTTTATCCTCCTGTATGGCTGGGAAAAAGATTAATCCGCCAGATGTGGTAAGCTATGTGGATCTTAAGAAATACACAGGTACGTGGTATGAGATAAGCAGTTATCCAAACCGCTTTCAGAAAGGCTGTGTAGGTACGAGAGCTACCTACTCGCTGAGGACAGATGGAAATATTGATGTGCTTAATGAATGCTACGATGGGTCATTTAGTGGCAGGCTGAAGTCTGCCAGAGGAGTGGCAAAGGTAGTGGACAGTTCAACCAATGCAAAGCTAAAAGTCTCTTTTTTCTTACCATTTTACGGAGATTACTGGATTATAGATCTGGGTGAAAACTATGATTATGCAGTTGTTAGCAATCCAGAGAGAAAATACCTCTGGATTCTTAGTAGATCCAAATTTTTGGACGAAGAGCTATACCTTCAAATCTTAAAAAAACTTGAGCAAAAGGGGTTTGACATAAATAAACTCGAGAAAACACCCCAAAAATAAACATCTAAGGAAGATTAATTCTTTTTTCTATTATTAGCTTTGGAGGATTTTTAGTTGAATTGGCTTCTTTGATTAGCTTTTTGGTGGAGGTGGTGGGATTTAAAATATCATCATAACTTATTGAAATACAAAAATTTTCCAGTTTTTCATCTTTTCTGGTACCGTCAAAAATACCGTTAAGTTGCATGCTGTGCTCTGATGGTGTAATGTCTGAAACCCTACGTCACCTCTATTGTGACCCTGTAGTGTGCATCTGTGATCTCGGGAAGTTTGAGGTACTCACTGACATCGGGCTGTTTACGGAGACTTTTCTTCAATGCATCGATGTATTTCTGCCAGGTATCATTATTCGACTTAAAGACCAGATTCACATTTTTGGCGGGGTTTTCTAAAGTACTTCCCTGAGACCCAGTGCCACACGCCGTGTTTCCAGGTTATCCACTGTGAGGGTGTAGTCGAGATACATGGCTTACCACATGGTGAGTATTTCCTTGATTCCCTTCTCATACACACCCCTGGCGTAGAGCCTCATCACCCTGTACTCCCACGCATCCATGAGTGGCTGGCACAGTGTGTGGAACATTCTCGAGTACCTTGCTGCTTCATCCGTGAGGTCTTTCACGATGGATCAGTCTCACTGAGCTTTGCCATGGCACAGAGTTCACCGAGTTCGTGGGCAAATGCGGAAGAATCCGCACGAATGATGGTCCTATCTGGCAAAGCCACGACCTCGTATCCATGTGGGGGATATTCTCGAGGACAAGACGTTAACTAAGTTCAAATCTCTGCAGTAGAAGGGTATCCATTCTTTTCCCCTATAATATCATTTTTGATTCAAGGAAGGCAAAGCCTTCCGGTTATTCAAGGGTGTTGAGGGTTCTCAGTGCCTCTTCGGGTGATTGTCCTTTGAGGGGTTTTGACTGACCGTTTTTGAGGATGTACTCAATGATTTCATCAAGGGTGAGGTATTTGATTTTTCCATCCCTGTCAGATGTTCAGGCAACGCAGGATTCCATGGATCCTACTTCGTATCTTTTACTCCGGGGCTGTCAAGGACAGCCTTTATGAAGTTTCACCCATTTATAGATCAAAGGATTTAGATTATAAATGCAGAGAGAAGCAGACTGAGCCTGAACTGTGCTTCCAGGGGGTAGGAGATCCGCGATCTCAGACATAGCATAGAGGAATCCATCCTGCTTGTGTATTCCGTTGAGTAGTCTTGGATTTGAAGAATCTATTTCCGCTTGGAGCCTATTTCCACCCGGGGTGACAAAAATATGCCACTTGAAATCGCTATTCGTGCATGGAAACAAGATCATTATTCCACTTGCAAGGGGAGTATCTCCTGCCGGTGGGGGCTCTGGTGCAGAGGGGCTCACTGCAACCTGGACATCTCAGCTGAGTCCACCACCTGACCTCGACGAGGTCCTTTCCATAGTGCTCCATGAAGAGTCTCTTTGCATCCTCGATGGTAGGGAAATCCTCGCTCTGATTGTGCTCGGTTGTAACTAACCTCAATGATGTTCTTTGTGCAAGGCAGATGAATTTTTTCATGCTGGACCTGCTGTGAGAGAATAAATTTTCGTTCGATGGTAGACCAGAAGACAGCGGCGTGCCAGAGAGACCAGCCATCAATTGCGGAATCACGGGGAGAGACAAAAAAGGGTAGGCGAAAGCCACCCTTGAATATTCCTGGTGGAGGTGGCTGGAGTAGAAGTAAAAGAAAGTTTTTGGCTAAATTGTGTTTTTTGGTTTTGGAGTTAGTTGATACCGTTAGAAATACCGTATGATTTTTATTAAAAAAATTGGAGTAACTTATGAAAGGATAAAGGAAGAATCTGACCCAAATTATGATGCAGCAATACATCTTTGAAAAATTAAGGAAGTCCGGTTTGAAGATTTGCTTAGACAGGAAAGATTTGGATGGTATTGTGAGACTTTACATCTGGGAAAAAGATGGATTAGAAATAAAGACTTTTACAAGAGAATGGGAAAATGAAAAACAACTGCATACTGAAAGATATCTTAACGTAATTGGAAAGGGACTAAAAGAAGCCACGAATTGGGATGATAGAAAAATTGAGAAATATCTTAAAAAATTTTTGGAATTATACTTCTGAAAGAATTATAATTAAAAGGGGGTAAAATGAGAAAACAGAAATACGATAAGAGACTTATTCTTTGGATTAGCGCTGAGATGATACGGGAGCTTGATGTTTTGAGTAGCAAGACTCAGCGTGGGAAGTCTGAGTTAGCAAGGGAAGCGATAGGAAGTTGATGCGTGAATATGGGAAGGCAAAAAATTATCAACCACAAGACGTAACAAAAATAGTTAAGATGAATAATAAAACATGATGGATGGAGAATTTTAATAGTTTACGAAGATAACCATCTCATTGTGGCATCAGCTGGACATTTCAGCTCGAAGCAGTAAAGTTACTATGAATGCAATTGAAAAGATAAAATCAATTATAACCACATTAAATGATGATCAGATTGAAGCGATAACATCGACAGAAGGACCTGTTCTTATTATCGCAGGTCCTGGCACCGGGAAAACCCTTACCATGGTAGCAAGAACTCTATATTTACTTTTATCTGGCAAGGCAAAACCAGAAGAAATCATTCTTACCACATTTACGGAAAAAGCTGCATTTGAATTAAGAGACAGAGTAAGTCAACTTGCAGCTAAATTGGATTATAAAGGACAAATGCACTTACTTCAAGTGGGGACTATTCATAGTTTATGTAGCAAATTCATAGATAAATTTTTATTTTACACTCCCCTCAAAAAAGGATACCAGGTTCTGGATGAACTTACTCAGGTGTTTTTTGTATACGAAAATTTTGATGAAATTATAACTTCCCTTAATAGTAAATATCTTGGAAGATGGGAAAATAAATGGAACACTATTAGAGAGTTAATCCCCTATTTAAATAAAATTACCGAAGAACTGATTGATCTAACGAAATTAGAAAATTCTTGTGAAGGATTTCTTCAGGAACTCGCAAACTGCTATAAAAAATATCGCAATAAATTGTTTGAGACAAATCTTGTGGATTTTGCTCATCTTCAAAAGATATTTTTCGATCTGCTTTCCAACACAGATTTGTATCCCAAAATTAAACAAAACATAAAATATATAATGGTCGATGAATACCAGGATACAAACTATATTCAGGAACAGATTCTTTTAACTATTGCTAAACCAGAAAATAACATTGCAGTAGTTGGGGATGAGGACCAATCTCTCTACCGCTTCAGGGGAGCAACTGTAAGAAATATACTTGATTTTCCCAGACATTTTAATTCCTGTAAACAGATAAAATTGACAATAAATTACAGGTCTCATCCACAAATTATTGAAAGATACAATAGATTTATTACTTCTATAAACTGGAATGGCTACCGACATCCTAAAGAGATAAAACCTGACCCTTCCACTGATTTTCCTGAATACCCTGCTATCTTTTGCATCTGGGCAAATGATGAAGATCAAAGATTAGTTCAATTGATCAAATTCTTGCAAGAAAATAAGATAATCCAGGACTTAAGCGATGTCGCGATACTCTTAAAAAGTGTTCGGCCGGAACACAGTGGACATTACATACAGGCATTAAAAGATAACAATATCCCTTACTTTGCTCCCAGGGCAAAAACATATTTTGAGAATGAAGAAATAAAACTTATGCTTGCCTGTTATTGCATTATCTTTGGTTTCTATAATGAAGCACTAAAAAATTATTACCATAAATCATATATTGAAGAAATAATAAAGTTGTTGTCCGAAAAAATCACCTCTCCACTTAAAATCTATCTTCAGAGGAAAGTTAAACAAATTGACGAATTGAAAGAAGGTTCGCTTGATTTGACAGTTCTTGATTATTTTTATCAACTTCTTGCGTACGAGCCTTTTTCTTCGTTCCTCAAAGATAAAAATAAGGCATACAACCTTTCAAGATTCTCTAAACTCATTGTGATATTTCAGGATTACTATAACATCTCACTTGTTACATCAAAAAACAAAGAATATATAAAGTTTTATCTTTTTAAAAGTTTCTTTAATTTTTTGATACAGGGTGGTGTAGACGAATATGAAGACCCTGATAATCCCGTTCCTAAAGGGTATGTTCAAATCATGACGATCCATCAATCAAAAGGATTAGAATTTCCTGTAGTCATTGTAGGTTCACTTCATAAAAATTTTTCAGTTCAAAAGCAGGTTGATAGAGACCTTCTACCTTTTTCAGAAAGAGGAACCTATGAAACCGAAGAGCAGATGACCGAGTTTGATCGCCTGCGTCATTACTATGTCGCTTTTTCCCGGGCACAAAAACTGCTTGTCCTTACAACGAACAAGCAGCCTAAACCCTGGTTTTCTCCTATCTGGGACGGGCTTGGCCAGTATCCCTATATTGAAAAAGAGGTCCTGAAATCACAGAGGTTTACTTCAAAACCACAATTTATTCCTAAAAAGGCATATTCGCTGTCTCAAATAAATGTTTATGAAGTCTGCCCACAACAGTATCTTTTTTATAAAGAATATGAATTTCAACCCTCTCGTTCAGCACAGGTTCTCTTTGGAAGTCTTGTCCATCATACGATAGAAGATATTCACAGAGCACTCCTTGATAAACAAACTGTTTCTGATAATCAAATTGAAAACTGGTTTGAACAGAATTATAAAGCCCTGCTACTTTCCGGGCTAAGACCCATAAGTAAAACTCAAAAAGAAATGGCATTAAAGCAGGTGATTAACTACTTTGCCCAGAATCAGGATCTATTAAAAAGAATTAAGGAGATAGAAGTAGATTTATCAGTGGAAAAAGAAGATTACATAATATCTGGAAAGATCGACCTTTTAATGACTGAAAGAGATGAGTTTGAAATACTTGATTTTAAGGCACAAAAGAAGCCAGAAAGTAATCATCCTTTAGTTGACTCATATAGCAAACAATTGTGTCTTTATGCATATATAATCAAGGAAAGATATAAAAAGCCAGTAAAAAGAATGTATATTTACTGGACTGCAGAAGAAAAAAGAAAGGACGCCTTGATGGAGTTACAATATTCAGAAGATAAGGTGGAGGAGTCAGGAAGTCACTTTGATGAAATTGTAAAAAAAATCAAATCTGAAAAATTTAAAGTTTTACAAAGTCCTGATACAGAGAAAGTGTGCAAAGAATGTGA
>JBEQAF010000082.1:0-1616 GCA_041640455.1 bacterium | reverse complement strand
CTTCAGGTTTTATTGTTCTCAAAACGGAGTTATAAAGTTTAAGACAAAGGAGTTATTAGAAGTATGAAAAAGTGTGTTTTAAAGGTGAGATGGGGAGGAAAACTATGCCGAAAATAGACATTAGAAAAACTGAACTTGTCTGGCTTGGTAAGTACGATGAGGATGGAAAACTAAAACCGGTGGAAAAACCAGGTCCTTACCCCTTTCAGATTGTTGAAGTGATAAACAAGCCAAGGAGTGGTAAAGAAGAACCAAAGCCAACTCTTTTTGAAATCTGGGAAGGTAAAGAGGGAGAAACTTTTGAAGAAGGCTGGAGAAACAAACTTATCTGGGGAGATAACAAATTGGTGATCTCATCTTTGCTTGATAAATTGGCGGGCAAGATAAACCTCATTTACATTGACCCTCCATTTGCCACAGGCGCTGATTTCAGAGTTACCATTGAGATAGGTGAAGAAGGGGAAGAAGTAACCAAAGAGCATTCAGTTCTGGAAGAAAAAGCATACAGAGATACCTGGGGTAAAGGACTGGATTCATACCTTCAGATGATGTATGAAAGATTGGTTTTGATGAAGGAATTGCTGGCTGAAAATGGTTCTATTTATGTTCATTTAGACTGGCATGTGGGGCATTATGTAAAAGTGATGATGGATGAGATTTTTGGGTATGAGAACTTCAGGAATGAGATTGTGTGGAGGCGTATGACTGGTATTAAGGGAAATGTAAGGGAGGGTTTCCCTCATATAACAGATATAATTTTATTTTATAGTAAAACGGAGAATATCATTTTCAATCCAGAATATAAGCCCTTAGATCCAGAGTATGTAAAGAAATTTTATAAGCATATGGATGAAGAAGGTAGATTATATAGAAAAGCTGGTGGAAGCAGACCTGAACATTATAAGTATTATTTAGATGAGTCAAAAGGTACCCCCGTTTCGAATTTGTGGGGTGATATTACAAATGTCCAAGCAGGAGCATTAGAATATACTGCTTTTCAAACTCAAAAACCCGAAGCTCTCTTAAAGCGTATCATTCTCGCCTCCTCCAACCCTGGCGATATCGTCGCTGACTTCTTCTGTGGCTCTGGCTCAACTTTAGCCGTTGCTGAGAAACTTGGCAGAAGATGGATTGGTAGTGATCTCTCGAGATATGCCATCCACATTACGAGAAAACGACTACTTGAAATTGAAAACTCAAAGGACTTAATGGACGAGACGGGTAAAAGAAGATATGACCAAAAGGCAAGACCCTTTGAAATCCTAAATCTCGGCAAATATGAAAGACAACTCTGGCAGGTGAAAACCTTTACCGGCAAGGACGAGAAACAAGCGCTTTTTGAATATCTTGCTTTCATCTTAAAACTCTACGGTGCAGAGCCTATCTCAGGCTTTACCCATATCCACGGCAAAAAAGGTAGTGCGCTCGTTTATGTGGGCGCTGTTGACTCCCCCGTAACCATACAGGAAGTACTGGATGCTATAAAAGACTGTAAAAGGGTTGACCAAAAAGAACTCCACATCCTTGGCTGGGAATGGGAGATGGGTTTAAACGATGCTATTCAGGAAATTGCAAAAAGAGAAAATATAAGACTAAAACTTCGCATTATTCCAAAA
>JBEQAF010000081.1:0-8792 GCA_041640455.1 bacterium | reverse complement strand
ATTAGAAGATCCCTTATTGATCTTGAAACAGCCATTAAGAGAATACAGTCTGCCGAAGAGATCCTTTCAGCGGCACAGAAAACCTATGAACAGACCTACGAGGAATACCGTATCGGCAGGGGTGAGATTATAAATCTTCTACAGTCTGAGACAAATCTGGCTTCTGCACGGATACAGAGAGCAACTGCTTTTTATCTGTTATATCAGGCAAAAACCAGCCTTGAGCGGGCTATGGGGATAAGAAACATAGAGGAGCTAAAATGAAAAGATTTATTATAGTGTTATCGGTTTTGCTAATAATTGCCGTTTCGGCAATAGTATACTTTAAATTTTTTAAAACCACAAAGAGATTAGCCACATATAGAACCGAAAAGGTTGTTAGAGGCGATATAGTAAGAACCATTCAGGAGACCGGTATAATAAAACCTCAGGTGGGCGCTCTCGTTAAAGTAGGCACAAGAGCTACAGGCACGCTGGTAAAACTTAATTTTCAGGTAGGCAGCAGGGTCAAAAAAGGAGATCTAATAGCTGTTATAGATGACAGACAGATACTGGCAGACATTGAAAATGCCCGTGCTCAGCTGGCATCAGCTGAGGCAAATCTAAGACTTGTGGAAGATACCTATCCGTTAAAAATTAAAGAGCAGGAGGCTCAGATAGACAGTATTAAAGCTCAGCTTGATTATGCAAAAATCAACCTGAAAAGGTCTGAAGAGCTTTTTAAAAAAGGCTTTGCTACGCAGGATGAGGTTGACAGAAGCAACAGGGAGGTAAGTGTTCTATCAGCAAACCTCACTCAGGCAGAGAAGACACTTGTTAGAATGAGAGAGGAGTTTAAAAAGCAGCTTGAGATATCAAAGGCAAATATTGCCCAGTCTAAAGCAAGGCTTAAAAATCTGGAGATAAATCTGAGCTATACCAAAATATACTCGCCCGTATCGGGGATAGTATCTCAGGTGGCAACTCAGGAAGGCGAGACTGTGGTGGCTGGTCTTTCGGCGCCCAATCTGATTACCATATTAAACCCGGAAAGACTTGAAATCTGGACATATATTGATGAGACCAATATCGGCAGGGTTAAGGTAGGTCAGAATGTGGATTTTCGAGTAGACACATATAAAGAGAAAACCTTTCAGGGCAGGATAGACGACATCTATCCCCAACCAGAGGTCAAGGAAAATATAGTTTATTATCTTGCCATAGTTAAGATAAAACCTGAGGATGCCGTGCTTTTAAAGCCCGATATGACAGCCAGTGTAAAAATATATACCGAAACCAAACAGAATGTGCTTCTTGTGCCCAATGAAGCAGTTAAATTTGAAGAAGGAAGCTATGTGGTATATCAGGGATCAGAAAAAAAGAAGGTCTCTAAAAAGATTACTATAGGCATACGGGACGAAAAGAGAACGGAAGTGAAAGAAGGTCTCTCTGAAGGAGAAGAGGTACTCATCGAGAACATAAATGTGCAGAAAGGAAAACAGGAATCTAAAAAATAATGGGTGAGTTAATTAAATTATCTGATATAAAAAAAAGTTTTTTTATAGATTCCAAAGAGATACAGGTTTTACGAGGGATTAATCTCACCATTAATCAGGGAGATTTTGTTGCTATCATAGGCGCTTCGGGATCGGGCAAGTCAACGCTTATGAATATAATAGGTTGCATGGACAGACCATCCTCGGGTAAATATTTTCTAAATAACCGAGACATTTTTTCTCTCACTGACGATGAGCTATCTCTTATACGAAATGAATATATCGGCTTCGTTTTTCAGCAGTTTCATCTGATAAGCTATGCCACTGCTCTTGAAAATGTTATCCTGCCCACCATATATTCGAGACAGGAACAGAAAAACATTCGACAGAGGGCTGTGGAGCTTTTAAACATGGTGAATATGGGACACCGCATTAATAGCAGACCAAGTCAGCTTTCGGGTGGAGAGCAGCAGAGAGTATCCATAGCAAGGGCGCTTATAAATAATCCTCAGATTATTCTTGCAGACGAACCTACCGGTGCGCTTGACTCAAAAACATCCAAAGAAATAATGGATATCTTTACTGCACTGAACGACAGGGGTAAAACAGTTATTATTATCACTCACGAGTCAGATATAGCGGCAAGATGCAAAAAGATAATCAAGATAAGCGATGGGATTATTGTTTAAGCTTCATAAACTCAAGGTCATTAAACAGGTAATCGAGGCTATCGTATCATCACCTTTGAGAAGCTTTTTCTGTCTATCTGGCATATCAGTGGGGATAGTATCCATAACTCTTATAATAGCCTCTATTGACGGGGCAAACAGAAAAGCAAATCAATTGCTGAGCGATTTCGGTCCTGACTCAATAATCCTTTTTAGCGGCTCTGAGCAGCAAAGGGCAGCAAGGATAAGAATCAATACGCTAACTCTTGATGATATGGAAGAGATAAAAACAAAGATACCCGGCTGTTATGAAACCATACCCATGATCGCTCGCAGAAACGTAACCGTGTCTTATGAGGATAAAAAATGGCAGACTCTAATTGTTGGAAGTACTATTGAGTATTTTACATCCTGGGGATGGAGAATAAGAACTGGTTCAAGTTATACAGAAAAAGATATCGAAGAGGCTGCACTTGTTACTGTGATAGGAAGTGATATCGCTGAAAAGCTTTTTGAAGGAGATGCAAATAAAGCGCTGGGGAAGGTCATTCTGGTAGATAAGAAGCCAGTTTTTGTGCTCGGTGTAATGAAAGAAAGGGGCGCTGCCTTTGGCAGCATGCGGCTTGATGATCGTATAATTATGCCCATAACTACGGTTATGAAAAGATACTTTAACGAAAGAAAATATATCTCAGCCATACGGGCAAGATTTCACGGCGATCTTAAGGTTGCCATAGAAAATTTAAGACAGCTTATGCGGCAGAGGCACAACCTGAAAGATGGTGAGCCCGATGATTTTACTATCAGAACTGCGGAAGACGCAAAAAAGTTTTTAATGGTTATTCAGGGCACATTAATTCTTTTTTTAGGCATAACTGGAAGCATAACGCTGATTATTGGCGGATTTGTAATGACCAATCTTTTTATGATATCCGTTCAGGAGAGGAAAAAGGAGATCGGCATAAAAAGAGCCTTTGGTGCCAGAAAAAGGGATATAATTATTCAGTTTATTGCTGAATCGCTAACCCTTGCGTTACTTGGAAGTGTTTTTGGTTTGATTCTTGGACTTATAACAGGATACTTTATCTCAAAATTTACATCCATTCCTATCATGTTTTCCTATAAAGTCTTCTGGGTTAGCTCTCTGGTTTCTGCCATAGTTGGTATTCTTTCAGGAATTATCCCGGCAAAAAAAGCTGCCAGTCTGGATCCCGTTGAAGCCATCAGAGGATAGATATGTTTAAAAAGATAAGGTTAAATATCTACATCTCCTTAAGAAGCCTTCTCCAGCACAAACTTAGAACCTTTCTTTCCGTGCTGGGGATAGCCTTTGGTGCCCTCTCCCTAGTAATAGTAGGAAATATTACCGCCATGATGGAAAAGAAGGTACAGCTGGAGGCAGAAAATTTTGGTAAAAATCTTATAATTGTCCGTGCAGGCATAATTCAGGTGCCCGGAAGGGCAAGGAGCTTTGCTACCGCAAAGACACTGAAAATACAGGATGCGCTTAGCATAAAAGAGAAACTAAACTATGTGACTCAGGTAACGCCTGCCTATGAAAAAAGCTTCCCCATAAGATATGGTGAAACCACAGTAACCGCAAGCTTAAGCGGAGTAACAGATAATTTTCCTCAACTGAGAAAAATTAGACTTATAAAGGGCAGGTTTTTTTCAAAAGAGGAAGAAGAAAACATGGAGAAAGTAGCAATTATTGGTTACAAGGTTTATGAAAGCTTGTTTAACAATGAAAATCCCATAGGCAAGCGGGTTTTGCTTTTTCGTGCCCCCGTTGAAATAATAGGCGTAATGGAACCAATGGGAGTTGATCTTTCGGGCAATGATCAGGACAAGCTGGTTTTCGTTCCTTTAAAAACCATGATGCGTAGATTTTTAAATGTAGATTACATTACAACTATTTATGCACAGACAGAGTTTGAAGATCAGTTAAAAAGGGGGAAAGAGGAGATTCGTGATCTCTTAAGGGACAATCACAGGCTTAAAAAGGGCGATAAGGATGACTTTTTTATCCAGACCATATCCGATATAGCTACAATCAAAAGCGATGCGGTAAATCTTGTAAACGATCTTGGAAATACATCTTCCATCCTCTCCTATGCCATAGGTGGGCTCGGCGTATTAGCCATTATGATTCTATCAATAATGGAAAGGCGCAAGGAGATAGGTATCAGGAGAGCTTGCGGAGCCACAAGAAAGGATATTCTTTTTCAGTTTATGTTTGAGGCACTTATCTTAACAATCATAGGAACAGCTTTCGGTATTGTCCTTGCAAATCTTATTACAATAATCATAAGCTTTGCTGGTAGCCTCCCGCTTAGCATCTCCTTTATAAACATGGCTGCCGCTGTGTTTTTATCTCTCATTTTCGGGCTTTTTGCTGGCATATATCCCGCAGAAAAGGCTTCAGAGGTAGACCCTATAAAGGTTCTAAATTCGTCTGGATGATATCACTTAAATATTAATGGCTCACCTATTTTCATTCTTCTAAATCTTGAGGCAAGCTTTAAAATGCCGAGCTCCTTCTCAAACTCCTCAGCGGAACCAGTGAGAACAGGAAATGTGCCAAAATGCATGGGGATTACCATTTTTGGGTTTACATACTTTGTAGCCAATGCTGCCCTTTTTGGTCCCATAGTAAATCTGTCTCCGATACAGACAAGCATAATATCAACCTTATAAAGCTCGCCAATGAGCTTCATCTCTTCAAAAAGATCTGTATCACCTGTATGATAAATAATCGGTCCATTCTTAATAGTTATCAAAAAACCTCCTGGCGTTCCGCCATATTCAAGACCTATGGGAGAGCCTGTTGGTTCGAGACCAGAGCTATGTAAAGCAGGCACGAATAAAACCTTTACTTCTCCACCCAGTAAAGTTATTTCGCCCCCGAAGTTGCCTGTTGTATCAAAACCAAACTGTTTCTCCGGAAACCCTCCATGCAGCACCATTGCCTTCCCCAGATCAAATGTGGCAACCAGCTTTGCTTTAGTTTTTTTTGCAATCTCAACAGTATTTCCTATATGATCAGCATGTGCATGGGTTAGAAATATCAGGTCAACCTGATTTAGCTCCTCCAGCTGTTTTGCTCCATCCTTGTTTACTGGATTTGTTAGCCACGGGTCAATTAAAAGCACCCTGTTCTGTGGTGTAACAATTTTGAAACCAGAATGACCATACCAGATTAGCTCCGTCCTCTGCTCGGCAAAACATATTAAAGGGAAAAGAATTAAAAAAAGGGCAAATAGCTTTTTCATCTCTGCCTCCTCTTTGGATAATTGATAATAATTTATCACAAAAGAAGATGCAGTTAAAAATAAAAAAGCCCCTTCATCGTTTCCGATAAAGGGGCTTTCTTAAAATATATTATTAAACTATAGCAACGGAGCAATAACCAGAGATACAACGCTCATAAGCTTGATAAGTATATTCATTGATGGACCGGATGTATCCTTAAATGGATCACCTACTGTATCTCCAACAACTGCTGCTTTGTGAGGATCTGAACCCTTTCCACCAAGATTACCGGCTTCAATAAACTTTTTTGCATTGTCCCATGCGCCGCCCGCATTTGCCATCATAAGGGCTAAAAGAACACCTGCTACTGTTGCGCCTGCAAGAAGCCCAGCAAGAGCTTCTGGTCCCAAGATAAAACCTACGAGAACCGGAGCAATTACCGCTGTAACGCCCGGGAGAATCATCTCTCTTAAAGCAGCCTTTGTACTGATGTCAACACAGGTTGCTGGATCTGGTTTCACACCGGGCTTGCCTTCAAGTAATCCCGGGATCTCCCTAAACTGTCTTCTGATCTCATTTACCATGTCATAAGCAGCTCTACCCACTGAGGTCATGGTAAAAGCGCCTATAAGAAAGGGAACTATGCCACCGAGCAGTAATCCTATAACTACTTTGGGACTTGTAAGATCTATCATAAAGTTGGGATACTTAACCATAACAGCCTGCTTGTATGCAACGAAGAGAGCCAGCGCTGTCAGGGCGGCTGAACCTATAGCAAATCCCTTACCAATAGCGGCTGTGGTATTTCCAAGCGAGTCAAGCTTGTCTGTAATCTTTCTTACTTCCTTACCGAGCTCTGCCATCTCAGTAATACCGCCAGCATTGTCTGCGATAGGTCCGTAAGCATCAACGGACATTACAAGACCCACCGTTGCAAGCATTCCAACACCTGCTATGCCTATTCCATAAACACCTGCTACATAGTTGGCTATAAATATTGCCACGCATATAAAGAAAACGGGCAGCGCAGTGCTTTCCAAGCCTACTGCTATACCAGAGATAATATTGGTAGCTGGACCACTCTGGCTCTGTTCAGCTATCTTCTCTATAGGTTTGCTGGATGTATAGTACTCGGTTGTAAGACCGATTATAACACCGATAACATTACCAGCCAGAACTGCGATAAATACAGAGTTCTTAACATCTAAAAAGTATGTGACTATCCAGGCAAAAATCAGAAAAAGCACTGACGAAGAAAAGGTTGCGTTTCTTAGAGCAGCAGCAGGACCTGATTTTGCAAAAACTTTCATCATAGCAATGCTTAATATGGAGGCAACTATTCCAACTGCCGCATAGGCTATGGGCAGAACCATAAGATGGAACTTTGATCCCAGAGAGGCTTCAAGTGTCCCCGGGAGCACTGTTGCTCCGATAGCGACTGTTGCAATGATAGCGCCCACATAGGATTCAAAAATATCGGCACCCATACCAGCAACGTCGCCCACATTATCGCCCACATTATCTGCTATAACACCAGGGTTTCTCGGGTCATCTTCAGGGATTCCGGCTTCAACCTTTCCTACAAGATCTGAACCAACATCTGCAGCTTTTGTGTATATTCCACCACCAACCCTTGCAAAAAGTGCTATTGAAGATGCTCCCATTGCATAACCGTTAATAATAGCAGCTGTCTCGGGATTACCAAAGATGATAAAGAAAACACCAACTCCAAAAAGCCCCAGCCCCGCAACTGCCATTCCCATAACTGCTCCGCCATTAAAGGCAACCATTAGAGCAGCACCTTCTCCGTGTTCTTTTGCCGCCCAGGATGTCCTTGCATTTGCTTTAACCGCTGCCTTCATACCAAATATTCCTGCCAGAATGGAGGAAAGACCTCCACAGATATAGGCGATGGCAGTCTGAACATTAAGGAACACTCCCAGTAGAACTGCAACAATTGCAAGGAAGATAGATAAGCTTTTGTATTCCCTTTTAAGGAACGCCATAGCTCCGGCTTCGATTAGTCCGGCAATCTCCTGCATTCTTTCATTACCTGCCGGTTTTGCCGCAATTGCACTGAAAATCATAAATGCGATGATAATTCCGACTACGCCAAGGGCAGGTAAAGCGTAGATTAACATACTATCCATATTTCTCCCCCTGCTAAAGATTTTTTAAAGCGAAATATTAAATAACATTTTAACCTTTTTTTTGTCAAGTTTATTTTACTATTAAACGATTGTATTAATGGGATTATCTTAAGACTTGCATCCTTCCCTTCAAATCCTTTTATTTCAATAAAATCAAAAAACTGGTTAATATGTCTATACCTATCTGGTCAACGGTCATTTTTAATCTTGATTTTTTATCTGTTTATATTTTATTATAGTATTTTACTGGCGGCGTAGCTCAGCTGGTCAGAGCATACGGCTCATATCCGTAGTGTCCGGTGTTCGATCCACCGCGCCGCCATGTTAACTTAACAGCCCACCTTGAAATATATGCACACTAAGAGGTAAATCATTGAAAGTAGCAGTCATAGGCGCTGGACTTGCTGGATCTGAAGCAGCAAATCTGCTCGTTAAAAATCAAATACCTGTCGATCTATTTGAGATGAAGCCAAAGAAATTTTCACCAGCTCATAAATTAGCGGGATTTGCTGAGCTCGTATGCAGTAACTCATTAAAATCCATGAGAGAATCCCATCCGCAGGGGATATTAAAAAGAGAGCTTCTGGCATTTAACTCTATAATTATTAAAAATGCCCTTTTAGCCCGAGTCCCTTCGGGAGATGCCTTAGCTGTTGACCGATCTTTATTATCTCAGCAGGTCACTCAGGAGCTCCTGAGACACAATAACCTTCGGGTGATAACCGATGAAGTTACTCATATTCCCGCTGGCTATGATTATCTTATTGTCTCCACCGGTCCTCTTACATCGGACAGTTTTTCTGAATATCTAAAAAATCTTCTTGGGATGGAAAGTCTTTATTTTTATGATGCCATTGCGCCCATTATTGATGCTTCAAGCATAGATTTTAAGGAGCTTTTTTTTGGTTCCCGATACGGAAAGGGTGGTGACGATTACTTAAATATACCCTTAACAAAAGATCAGTACATGGACTTTGTTAATGCATTAAGAACTGCAGAAAAAACCGAGTTAAGACCTTTTGAAAAACCCAAATATTATGAAGGATGTCTGCCCATAGAGGTGCTCGCAGAAAGAGGAATTGATACCCTTGCATTCGGACCTATGAAACCCGTTGGTTTTGATGAAAAGCAAGCAGGTTTCAAGCCCTATGCGGTAATCCAGTTAAGAAAGGAAGACTCTGCTGGATCTTCCTACAATATGGTTGGTTTTCAGACCAAGCTAACCATCAAGGAGCAGGACCGCATAT
>JBEQAF010000080.1:0-9206 GCA_041640455.1 bacterium | reverse complement strand
AAGTTTACTTGATTATTTTTTTCTGCCAGTTTATACCATGGACGCTCTGTCGGATCGTAGTTATCAAAACGCTCTTCCTTTTTGATGAGATAGCCCGAATCGGAAAACTCAAACCATGTGACTACTCCGAACTTATTGGCTTCTTTAATCCTGTTCTTCCAGCCCTCTTTAGTCTTTAAGAACAGATAGCCATTTTTTTTACTGTCACCAATATTTATTGAGCTAACTTCAGGGGCTATTTTAACAAATTCCGAGAAAATTTTATTAAGCTCCTTCATATCTGTAAAACTAATTTTGTTAATATTATACTGATTTTTCAGAAGCTTAAGCTGAAATGCCACCTTATCTACATGGCTTTTAAATAGCTCTCTTATGGAATAGTTAAGATTGTTGCTGGCAATTTCAATATTGCTTTTTATCTCTTTTTTTGTAAAATAACTATCATAGATAATGTTTAATATGAATAAAAAGATGACAAAAGATATGAAGACCCAGAGTATGCTGAATGGTTTTTTACCGTTCATACATAAAGTAAATATAAAAATTAATATTTTAAAAAATTTTAATGAACAATTGTCATAATATCAAGGTAAAAATTTATTACGAAGATACAGATGCTGGCGGGGTAGTCTATCATGCCAACTATCTTAAATATCTTGAGAGGGCGAGGACTGAGTTTCTTAATGATATGGGGATAAATGTTGCTGAGTACCATAAAACTGGCATCCTTTTTGTGGTATCTCATATTGATATAAGCTACAAAAAACCAGCCAGTCTGGGAGATGTTATCTATGTATATTCGCAGGTCCATGAGCTTAAAGGCGCAACAATGGTTATAAAAAATACTGTCAAAAAAGATGACCAGATTCTTTGTGAAGCCTTTGTTACCATAGCCTGTGTAAATAATCAGTTTAAGCCTCAAAGACTTCCTAAGGAGCTTATTGATTCTATTAAAAGATAGGGAGGTATTATGGCTAAATTTGTTTGCAGCAAATGTGGGGCAGAAAAGGAAGGTAGATGCAAGCCCCAGAAGTGTCCTAAATGCGGTGAAAAAGGTAGCATGGTAAAAAAGGATTAGATTGCTTAACAGGCTTTACTCTGTTCTTGATGATATTTACAAAACATCAGATATACCTTTAAGAAGATTAAGTAAAAAAGTTCTTGATCTTTCTGACTATTTTAATTCTCCTTCCCCAACAGGATGGAACTATGCGAAAGATTTAGAGTTTAGATATGCCTATCTTTTTTACTTTTACCCCTTAAATGTTTACAAGTACATTACTATACTTAAATTTTTTAACCAACATTTGCATAATACAAAAAGCTTCCTTGATATCGGTGCAGGACCATTAACCTTTTACACCGCACTGAGCCTTTTTGATGTGAAGGTAGAAAGACTTTATGCTGTTGATCTTAATAATGGGTTTATGCAGTCTGGAAGACAGATAATTGAGCGATTAACCCCTGAATTTAAAAACCGGATATACTTTGGATATCCCAAAGAAGAGGTAGATTTTATTAATTTTGGTAATGTAATCTGTGAATTGCCTGAACAGGAAAGAATAAACTTTCTTACTAAAAATCTTGAATTTGTTGATAAGAAAAAGTCTTTTATAAATATTTTAGAGCCAGGTACAAGAAGGGCGTTTAAAGGGATTTTGACCATCAGGGATTATCTGATAGAAAAGGGCTATTTTCTACTAAATCCATGCCCATCTTTAAGCTGTCCGAGACAAAATGATTGGTGCCATGAAAATATATATTTCCCCAGAAGCGAGCTTATTCAGATAATAGAAAATCAGACCGGATTGAACAACCGGTTTATAAACTTTTGTTATCTTTTCCTTTCGGCAAAAGAATCTGAAAGTCACTACAAAAAACATATGAAAGTGATAAGCAATCTTATGGAATACAAGGGCTTCTATGCAGTTGAGGTGTGCACTGAGAAGGGGTTAAAAAGGTTTGAAATTATGAAAAGGCATATTACCGATGGGAACGAGAAATTTACTAAAATTTCCAGAGGCGATATAATTCAAATAGAAGGATATAATCTTGCTGGTAAAATTTATCGTCTTACAAAAGATAGTAGAGTAAGGATAGTTAAAAAATTTTCAGGAGAAAGTTTATGAAAAAAATATTTACATTTTTTATTCTACTGATAATCTTCTCCTGCGCTTCTTACCAACCAACCCGTTACAATCTTTCTGAATTTAAGAAAAGTTATAAATCCTATGATTTAAACATCTTCTGGAACGAGGAAAGAAAAGGGGAGATACTTACAGTTGACGGGGTTGTAAAAAATGTATATTTGGGCAAGATTTCTGAGTTAGAGATAACAGTTAGAGTTGTTGAAAATGATAAAAAAATCTCAGAAGCTATCTATAGGTTCTTCCCGGAAGTTTTAAAACCTGATGACCTGTTACCTTTCAGGTTAACTATTAGTCTTCCTGAAGGCAAAGATTATAATATAAGCTACTTTTACAGGGGCTATCTGATAACCGATGAGATGGAACTAACATTTGGCAGTTTTTGATAATTATTTTAGCATAACAAAGCGGTTTTAGTCTGTTGAGATTTAAAGGGTAATATCTTTTTAATCCTATCTAAAGATGGCAGTTTATCCTATCTGGTCAAAACGGTTTTTTTAATTTGACTTTAGCTAATTCTTTTAATAAAATCATACTTCTATGTTTGATAATCTGACCGATAAACTGAGTAGCGTTTTTAAAAAATTAAGGGGACATGGCAGAATTACTGAGGCTAATATTAATGAAGCCCTTAGAGAGGTAAGACTTGCACTCCTTGAGGCGGATGTCCATCTTAAGGTTGTAAAGGATTTCCTTGAAAGGGTTAAAGCGAAAGCGCTCGGTCAGGAGGTTCTGCAGAGCGTTACTCCTGCCCAGCAGTTTATTAAAATAGTTTATGATGAGCTAACGATAACACTGGGTGAGTCTGCATCAGAGCTAAACCTTTCTGGCAGACCGCCTGTAATAATTATGCTTGTGGGGCTTCAGGGTTCAGGTAAAACCACTCAAGCAGCAAAGCTTTCACTATTTCTGAGAAATAAGAAAAGAAAACCTGCGATGGTATCTCTGGATGTTTATAGACCAGCGGCTTATGACCAGCTTAAAAAGCTATCATCTCAGTTATCTATTCCATTTTTTGAATATGCTCCAGGAAAGAAACCTCTCGAAATAGCAAAGGAATCTATCGTATTTGCTGAGAAAAATGGTATTGATACGCTGATCTTTGATACGGCAGGAAGACTTCATATAGATGAAGAATTAATGACGGAGCTCAAGGAGCTCAGGTCACATATTCAGATGAACGAGGTGTTACTGGTTATTGATAGTATGATCGGTCAGGAAGCCCTTAACGTGGCTGAAAGATTTAATCAAGATATTGGAATTACAGGGCTTATTCTCACCAAACTGGATGGAGATGCCAGAGGTGGTGCCGCATTATCCGCAAAATCTATTACAGGAGTTCCAATAAAATTTATCGGTGTAGGGGAAAAGGTTAACGCACTTGAAGTCTTTTATCCTGAGCGTATGGCTTCAAGAATACTGGGGATGGGTGATATTGTCACTCTTGTGGAAAAGGCTCAGGACGTGGTGGAGCAGAAGAAGGCAGAGGAATGGCAGAAAAAGTTAATGAAAGGTAGATTTACCCTTGAAGATTTCAGGGAACAGTTTAGATATATTGATAAGATGGGCTCCATAGAAAGCATTATTGGGTTTTTGCCTGGAATGAATAGGTTGAAAAATGAAGTTGATTGGGATAAAATGAAAAAGGAAATGAAGCGCATGGAGGCTATAATCAGCTCTATGACCATTAAGGAGCGGAATAATCCAGATATTCTGAATGGTAGCAGGAAGAGAAGAATTGCCATGGGTAGTGGCACAACCGTTCAGGAGGTTAATGCGCTTATAAAGAATTATTTTCAAGCAAGAAAGGTTTTTATGCAGTTGAAACTCAAAGGTCCGAAGAATATAATGAGAGGGCTTGGAAGTATTTTTAAATAATAGAGGAGGCTTTTTAAATGGCAACAAAGATCAGATTGTTTCGAGGCGGAAGTAAAAAGAAACCCTTTTACAGAATTGTAGTGGCTAACTCAGAGTCACCGAGAGACGGAAAATTTATTGAAATTTTAGGCTTCTATGACCCATCAAAGGGCATTGAAAACTCAACTCTCAATGCTGACAGCTATAAGGGCTGGATTGAGAAGGGAGCTCAGCCGACAGAGATCGTTAAAAATATTGCCAGAAAACTTAATATTTTATAGTTCTAAACCAAAAACTGGATAGGAGGTAGTGGAAATGAAAGAGCTAATTGAGTACATTGCAAAGGCATTGGTTGACAACCCAAATGCAGTCAAAGTTACCGAAATTGAAGGTGAAAGAACTACTGTTATTGAGCTTTCTGTCGCAAATGAAGACAGAGGCAAAGTTATTGGCAAAGATGGAAGAACTGCAAGAGCTATGAGAACTTTACTGTCAGCGGCTTCAGCTAAACAGAGAAAAAGGGCAGTTTTAGAAATTGTTGAGTAATGAATGATTCCCTTATTCCCATTGGTGTAGTTACACATACATTTGGAATCAAGGGAGAGATAAGGGTTAAAACTTATAGTGGGGAAGGCAGATGCCTTTCCCCTCATTTTAAAATATATCTTGAAAGACCGAACGGTCAGATTGAAAACCACGAGATAGTTTCTTTTCGTCCCTTTAAAGATTTTTTTATCATTAAGCTTGCTGAGGTAAAAGATCTAAACAGTGCCGAATTATTGGTAAAATCAAAGGTTTATGTAAGAAGGGAGGATCTACCGCCGCTCGAAGAATCAGAATATTACTGGATAGATCTTATTGGCTGTAAAGTTTTTGACCTGAGTAATCATTATCTTGGAGAGCTTAAAAATATTATTGAGACCGGCGGAACCGATGTTTTTGAGATAGTTAGTGAAGAAAAAGAGCTTTTGATCCCCTTTTCTAAAAAGTTTGTACTAAATATTGATCTGAAAGAGAAAAAAATTACTGTAGATGCAACCCCCTTTATCTGATGATTATAGACATATTAACTATTTTTCCTGAATTTTTTAATTCCCCCCTTGAGCAGAGCTTAATAAAAAAAGCTCGCGATAAGGGGATTATAAAAGTAAATATATATGATATCAGAGACTTTGCCACCGATAAACACCGAACAGTGGATGACACACCTTTTGGTGGCGGTGACGGTATGGTTATGAAAATAGAACCTGTTTATAGGGCTTTAAAACATGCTGAACAGATTAGCGGTAGGGGGTACAAGATTTTTCTAACACCTCAGGGAAAAAGGCTAAATCAGAAAAAGGTTTCAGAGCTTTCGTGCAGAAAGCATATCATATTGTTGTGTGGCAGATATGAAGGCATAGATGAGCGGATAGAGAACTTTATTGATGAGGAGATTTCAATAGGTGATTATGTTTTAATGGGGGGAGAGTCTGCTGCTCTTGTTTTGATTGAATCCATAGGAAGGCTGATTCCGGGTGTGGTAGGTACGGAAAATTCCGTCAAGGACGAGAGCTTTTCCTCGGGACTGCTCGAATACCCCCAGTACACCAAACCTTATGATTTTATGGGATATAAGGTGCCTGATATACTTCTCTCCGGTAATCATAAGAAAATAAAAGAGTGGAGAGCAGTTCATGCCCTTGTAAAAACTTACAAAAAAAGACCTGATCTGCTTAATGAAGAGAATATATCTGATGATATGAAAAGTATGCTAAAGGAGTATCTGAAGAAAAATGCCTGAAAATGTCTTTATAGCCCTTCTGCACTATCCTGTTTATAATAAAAACAAAGAGGTTACCGCAACAGCTATTTTTAACTATGATATCCACGATATATCAAGAGTTTCAAAGACTTATGGCATTAACAGGTTTTTTATAGTTCAGCCCGTTGAAAAACAGCTTGAATTTGGTAAAAAAATTTTGTATCATTGGACAGAAGATTGGGGAAGTACCTATAACCCAAAAAGAAAGATCGCGCTTAGCAATGTTTATCTAAAAAGCACATTTGATGAAGTATTGATAGACATTGAGGCTGAGTTTTCGGAAAAGCCGAAAGTTATAGTTACTGACGCAAAAAAGTTTGATAATTCAATAAGTTATAAAGGGCTCAAGGCTTTGATTAAACGAAAGCCAGAGGTGCCCTTTTTACTTGTTTTTGGAACCGGCTGGGGGCTAACGGAAGAGTTTATTTCCAGTTGCGATTACATACTGGAGCCGGTGAGGGGCGAAGGCAGTTATAATCATCTGTCTGTAAGATCAGCGGCATCAATTATTTTAGATAGATTATTTGGCAGATAGGAGGAATTAAAAAATGAATCAGGTTGTGCAGGAGTTAGAAAGAAGCTTTATAGCCGGTAAGGAAGTGCCTGATCTCAAGCCCGGTTATAAGGTTAAGGTGCATACAAAGGTCAAGGAAGGTGACAAGGAAAGGATTCAGGTATTTGAGGGTATTGTAATAGCTCAGAAAAAAGGTGGTATCAGGTCATCCTTTACAGTGAGGAAGATCTCCTATGGCATTGGTGTAGAAAAGGTATTTCCTCTGTATTCACCGATGATTGACAAGATAGAGATAGTAGGCAGGTCAAAGGTAAGAAGGGCTAAGCTTTACTATCTGAGAGAGCTTAAAGGTAAGGCATCCAGGCTTAAAGAAGTAAGGTAAAAAGGCTTAATCTTGTGCCTTTTTGAAGAAGATTTAAAAGGCAAAATAATCTGTGGTGTTGATGAGGTAGGAAGAGGCCCTCTGGCAGGACCGGTCGTTGCAGCAGCTGTGGTTCTGCCAGAGGGTTTTTGTTTTGATGGGATAAAAGACTCCAAAAAGCTAAACTCTGAAAAGATCAAAAAGTTGGCTGAGATTATAAAAAAATCTGCGGTTTCATACGCCATCTCTTTAAGGTGCAATAAGTTTATAGACCATAAAGATATTCTTACAGCCACATTCAAAGCTATGGAATCTGCTGTGTCTGCCCTTACTGTGATGCCTGATATAATAATTGTAGACGGTAATCAGAAGATCCCATACATAAAATCTATACCCCAGCAAAACATTGTTAAAGGTGATAGCACCATTCAGGTTGTCTCAGCTGCCGCCATTATTGCTAAGGATTTTAGAGACAGGATGATGGAAAAATATGGGGAGAGCTTCCCGGAGTATGGTTTTGAGCTGCATAAGGGGTACGGAACTAAGAAACATCTTCTTGCTATTGAAAAATATGGAATCTGCGAGATTCACCGCCAGAGTTTTCTGAAAAGAATATTAATCAAAGAGGCTCAGCTTATATGAATAGAAAACAGTGGGGCAGAATTGGTGAAGATATGGCAGAAGAATATCTCAGGGGTCAGGGTTATGAGATTGTGGAGAAAAATTTTTCCTGTTCTTTTGGGGAGATTGATATAATTGCCAGAAAAAACAGGAGTTTAATTTTTATTGAGGTTAAGTATAGAAAATCTGAGAACTATGGTAGCCCCTTGCAGGCTGTGGATAGTAGAAAGATAAGCCGTTTAAAAAGGATTATAGAATACTACTGTTTAATCAGGAAAATAAAAGACTGCCCCCTAAGGATAGAAGTTATAGGAATATTAAAAGATAAAGAAAAATTTAGCATTGAGCATATAAAAGAAGTTTTATAGCTATATGCCCAGCATAAGGGCAAGACTGAGAAAATCCCTGTCGAGCTTTCTTTTATTATTTGCCACATCTGTCAGAGGAACATCAACGATTTTTGAATTTTGAAGCCCCATCATAATGTTGTGTCTGCCTTCAATTAATCGTTCAACTGCTGCTCTACCAAGACGGGATGCCAATAGCCTGTCAAAGGCAGTTGGGGAACCTCCTCTCTGTATATGCCCGAGAACGCTTATTCTAACCTCAAAGCCTATCTTGTCCTTAATTTTGGCAGCCACATCAGCCGCCGAACCTGCTCCTTCTGCTACGATAATAATTGCATTGCTTCTGCCTTCTTCGTATCTTTTTTTAAGGGAATACATCATCTTTTCCATGTCAAGAGGAGATTCAGGGATAAGAGTATATTCGGCTCCGCAGGTAATACCTGCTACTACTGCCAGATAACCGCAGTTTCTGCCCATAACCTCTACCACAAATGCCCTATCATGAGAGGTAGCCGTATCCTTTATGGCATCTATGGCTCTTAAAATGGTGTTCAAAGCCGTATCCACTCCTATTGCCATATCGGTAAAGGGGATATCATTATCAATTGAGCCCGGTATGCCCACACAGCTAATCCACTGTCTCTCGAGTGCCATAGCACCTTTAAGGGAGCCTTCTCCGCCTATTATTACCATAGCATCAATACCAAGCTCTGATAAATTTTGTGCCGCCTTTTTCTGATAGGTCTCTTCAAGAAACTGGGGACATCTTGCAGTCTGTAAGATGGTGCCTCCCTTCTGCATTATTCCGCTTACCTCTCTGGATCCTAACGGGAATATATATTTTTCCAGAATGCCTTTATATCCTTTGAGAAAACCGTATACCTCAATGCCGTGATAGATGGCAGTCCTGACAACAGCACGGATGGCGCAGTTCATGCCAGGACAGTCGCCTCCGCTGGTGATAATGCCGATTTTGTGGGGTCTCTGGTTCATAATAGCTCCTTTAAAATTATTTTAAAATCTCTCCGGTCTGTTCACTCCAGATCAGCAGATCCAGCTCATCAAAATCAATTCCTATCTTTTGGGCAAAGTCTTTCAACCTGTCTTCCAGCTCAAGATATTTTTTAGGAGTAAGGGTTTTAGGTTTATCACAGATAATATTTAATCTGCACATGGTATTGAGAATATGTTTATCAAGAATTGCATAGCCCTTAAAGCCTATGTTTCTTAAAAAATGGCTGGCTTCCTTGTATCCAATTCCTTTTATTAGACTGCTTTCTGCAAAAAACTTTCTTAACTCCAGCCTGTCTTTAAAGGAATTGATTTTGCTTATCAGGTCAAGATTAAAATATCTGTTCAGATTTTCTCTGGTTTCAAAAATATATTTTGCTCTTGTGTTATAGAATCTGTGCTTGCCTTTAAGAGCCTCTGTCAGCTCCTCTTCGCTACCTTTAAACAGGATATCTCCCAGAGCCTCTATGGATCTAAGTCCCATTCTTGCAGATGCGTTCGCCGTTAATATGCAGAAACAGAGCTCTGCAAATATCTCTCTGTT
>JBEQAF010000079.1:0-9302 GCA_041640455.1 bacterium | reverse complement strand
GGCTATGAATTTATGAAACCAAGAAGCTGTGGCTGTAAATGCATATTCTGTTTTATTGATCAGCTACCTAAGGGGCTTAGAAGATCTCTTTACCAAAAGGATGAAGATTACAGATTCTCCTATATTTTTGGGAATTATGTGACGCTGGCAAACATTAAAGAGAAAGATATTAAAAGAATTATAAATTATAAACTCACACCGCTTTATGTGTCAGTTCATGCAACCGATGAAAAGATACGCCAGCTAATGCTCGGGAGAAAAAAGCTCGTTCCTATTATGGAGCTATTGAAAAGATTGTCACTGGAAGGGATAAAATTTCAATGCCAGATAGTTTTGTGTCCAGGTATTAATGATGGTCAGGTTCTAAAAAAATCCATAGAAGATTTAAGCGAACTATACCCATCGGTTGAAACCATTGCAATAGTGCCCGTGGGGCTTACAAAGCACAGAAAAGGTTTGTATCCTCTAAAAGTATTCACCCAAAAGGAGGCTCAGGATGTTTTTCAGATAGTTAAATCCTTTCAAAAAGTATTTCTTAAAAAGTTTAATCATCCTTTTGTATATCTATCCGATGAGTTTTATCTATTGCTGGACAGAAAGGTTCCTTCAAAAAATTTTTACAGGGACTTCCCTCAATTTGAGAACGGAGTTGGTATTGTAAGAAGATTTATTGATAATGCAGAAAGACTTTTGAAAAAAGATCTAAAAAAAATATCATCCTCCAAAAAAATCTGTGTAGTTACAGGAATGATATCTTACAAAGTTGTTAAACCTTACATTGATAGGCTTGCCGAAAAAATAGGAATAGAGATTACGCTTCTGCCAGTTAAAAACAATCTTTTTGGAGACACAGTAACTGTAACAGGGTTAGTGTCAGGTAGAGACATTTTGGAAGCCCTTAAAGGGAAGAGCTTTGACAAAATATTTGTGCCCGACGTGATGCTTCGCGAAAGGAGAGACTGTTTTCTTGATGATCTGACGGTGAAAGAGATTGAAAAGATCTCAGGTTCAGAGATAATCCCCTTTGCACCAACTCTGTTAAACTTATATAATATGATTAGAAAAAATATTTAGAGGCTCTAATGGATTACGTAAAACTCACTGAAAACGAAAAAAAAGAGCTTCTCAGATCTGCCAGATCTGCCATTGAGTATTATTTTGACAGAAAGGATATAAATGAGATAAAGACATCAGAAAAAAGACTTTATGAGCTTAAGCTGGGCTGCTTTGTAACACTCAAAAAACATCACAGTTTAAGAGGCTGCATCGGCACCTTCAGCTCAAGGGAAAATCTCTTTGATAATGTAAAGAAAATGGCAGTAGCATCTGCCTTTGAAGATCCAAGATTTGATAGACTTGATAAAAAAGAACTCAATGATGTTTGCATTGAGATTTCCGTTCTTTATCCTCTGATAAAGGTAAACAGTCTAAATGAGATTCAGGTTGGAAGAGATGGGTTGTATGTAGTCTACAATTATTACAGTGGTGTGTTACTACCACAGGTAGCCACTGAGTATGGCTGGAACAGAGATGAGTTTTTAAGCCATACCTGCCAGAAGGCAGGGCTTCCAGGGGATGCGTGGAAGAGGTTTCCCATTGAGATTTACAGATTTGAAGCAGAGATTTTTAACGAACAGGAGTCCTGAAGGAGGGAAGATGAAGGCGATTATTACCCTATTTTTAATGTTTTTTTCTGTATCTTTAAGCTATGGTTTTGGTAAGGATGGACAGGGTTGTGTGGGTGAATGTTCTGCTTGCCATAAAATAACAAAAGATGAGGCTGTAAATATACTGAAAAAATTAGATCCCTCAGTAACAGTTGAGAAGATAGGCAACTCTCCAGTTGGAGGGCTATACGAGATAATCTTCAAGAAAGAAACAGGACAGGGGATAATTTATCTGGACTTTGCTAAGAAGCATATAATTCTTGGGAAGGTTATTGAGCTGGAAGGCAGAAAAGATCTAACACAAGAAAGGATGGAAAAAGAGCAGAAGGTTGATGTTAAAAAGTTAGATACAAAAAATACAGTTATAATGGGTAATCCAAAGGGGAAGAAAAAGATATATGTGTTTGATGACCCTGAATGTCCTTTCTGTAAGAAACTGCATCATACACTAACCGAGCTGGTAGAGGAAGATAAAGAGCTTGCAGTTTATATACTGCTTTTCGGTCTTGATATTCATCCCGATGCCAAATGGAAGGCGGACTCCATCTTATGCATGGCAAAAAAGAACATGCCCGAAGCGGTTAAAATGCTTGAAGATAGTTTTAATAACAAAGAGATAAAAAAGATAGAATGTGGAGAATCACTTAGCGAGTTTAATAAAAATCTGGCAAGAAAACTTGGTATCGGCGCCACCCCCACTATGGTATTTAAAAGCGGTAAGATTTTGATGGGCGCACGGTCTAAAGAGGAGATAAAAAAATATCTGAACCCCTGAGAATAGGGCTACTCTGCTAAGGGTAATGAACCCTCATGCATTCTCTTATTAAGGAAAAATTCCCTCATTTTTTACTCATTAAAGCCTCTGCAGGGACAGGCAAGACTTTTGCTCTATCGAAAAGAATTGTTAGTTTTTTGCTTTCAGATCATATCCCCAATAATCAGCTTAGAAATATTTTAGCCATAACCTTTACAGTAAACGCTACAAAAGAGATGAAAGAGAGGGTGTTGGAATGGCTCAAAAGACTCTATTTTGTAGACAAAAATCTTATAAAACATCTTGAAATACAAGAGGAAGATTTACAACAGCTTATTGAAAAATCAGATAGACTAATAGAGACCATTTTTGCAGATTATAAAGATTTTCAGATAAAAACCATTGATAGTTTTTTAGCCTCTGTATTCAAGGCATCATCAATAGATTTTGGCTATAATGATAGCTTTCAAGTGCTAATGAACAATAAAGAGGTTTTAAAAACCTGCTTTGATCGGTTTATTGTAAGTGTTTCTGAGCAGGATAGAGATTTCTTCCGTGTGGTAGATTTTATTAATGATCAGGATAAAAGTTTTGATTTTTTTATAACCGATAAAATTTTCAGGAATATTAGAGAACTTTATATCAGACAGAGACATTTTAAAGAAGAGTTAAAAGCTGATAGCTATCGCAATGACTGGCATGATTTAACTGTCCATATAAAAACACTGATATGGGATCTGAAGAGTCTCATTGAAAGCAGTTCCATTAAGATAAATAAAAACTGCAGTCTAAACCGTATGTTTGAGCTTATAAAGGACGATAATTTTCAGCTCATCTTTGAATGCGGTATTAAAACTCCACCATTAAAAAAGGAAGATCTGAAAAATAAATTAGCCCCAGAAATTAACAAAAAATGGGAGAAGCTTGTTGAGTTTATAAAAAAAGGTCTTGAGCTTTCATCGGAGAGGTATTTTGCCCCCTATATCTCGGTAATGAAAAAATTTGAAAAGCTAATATCCGATGAAAAGTTGAAAGAAAATGTGGTATTTATAGAAGATATCCCCTGGATATTATATAAGCACATATCAGCCGATCTGATTCCAGATATTTATCTCAGGCTTGGTGGAAGACTTTATCATTTTTTTATTGATGAGTTTCAGGATACATCGGAGATTCAGTGGTTAAATCTTAGAACCCTTATTGAAAACTCTTTAGCTCAGAGGGGAAGTCTTTTTATAGTTGGTGACACCAAGCAGGCCATTTATGGGTTCAGAGATACAGACTACAGAATAATGAAAGGGCTCATAGAAAAAAATCCATTTCATTCAACAAAAGATGCGGCAAAGGTTGAAAGTCTGATAGAAAATCACAGAAGCTGTGAGTATATTATAGATTACGTAAAGAGCCTTTTTAACAGACTTTCGGAGAAGGAAGAGTATAGTTATCTTTCTGATAGCGGACTTTTTGACTGGGATGCGAGCTTTGGCGAAAGACTGAAAGGTAAAGGTTATGTAAGTGCAGAAATATTATCGGCAAAAGAAGATCAGACCGAAGAAGAACAGACATCTCAGATCAAAGAAAAGCTAAAACTATATATTGAGGATATTATTAAGAGAAACTTTAGATTCAGTGATATCTGTATTCTGGCTCACAAAAATGATGAGGTAACAGAGATATCGGCATGGTTGAAGGAGCTAAACTATCCCTTTATCTCGTTCAGCAGTCTGGATATTAGAAGCAGAAAAATTATTAATGAGATTTTCTATCTGATTAATTTTTTTGATAGCCCTATGGATAGCTTTTCTTTTGCGGCTTTTTTAAAAGGCAGTATTTTTGAAAAGGCAATTGGTATTTCTGTTGATAGTTTTTTAATGCAAAATAGGGGTAACGAGCCGCTCTATAAGATATTTGAAAATTCTTATGCCAATATCTGGAAGATGTTTTTTGATGAGCCATTCAGACTTGCAGGCTATCTGCCACTGTATGATTTTTTATGTTTGATTATTAAGTCTTTCAGTATTCATGAAAATTTTCCTGATGAGGCAGGAGCTCTTGCCAAACTTCTTGAAATTATCAAGGATCTGGAGTCTAAAGGGAAAAACTCCCTTAAAGAGTTTCTTGATTTTATTAAATCTCAGGATGATGAAGAGTATGAATCAGGAAGGGTCTTTGAACTGCCAATACCAAAAAACTTTAACGGTATAAATGTGATGACGGTCCACAAGGCTAAGGGGCTTGGATTCCCTGTGGTTGTTTATGTAGCAAGGGAGTTCCGAAGGTTGAGGGACAGCTTTAAAATCTGGCAGGATAACGATTCCTTTAAGATTTTAAAGCTAAACAGATCATGGGCAGAAAAATCAGAAAAGCTCGGACAGATCTACAAAAGCATTGAAGCTAAAGAAAAAATAAATGATCTGAACAGTCTTTATGTGGCACTAACAAGGGCAAAAAAAGAGCTTTATATAATCGGCTTTTCAGACAAAGAGAAGGATTTTAAATTTCCACTGGATGTCATTATCACTGGTAAATTTGGGGAAAAATTAGAAGCTGATGATAGTAAAATTAATGAAAATATAGATCTTGAAAATGTGGTAAAGCTTACCTTTTCTCCTGAGAGTCTCATATCTGAAGCTCAGCCAGCCGAGTTAGCCTTTGAGGAGAGGAAAAGAGGAGATTTTATTCATCTTTTGCTATCCAGACTGGATGAGCTTGTCTATTTAGATAAAAGTAGTCTTGTGAGTTTTATTGAAAAGTATAGAGTTTTTTACCCTTCAGCAAATGTAGAAAAGATTTTCAAAGAGCTTCAGGATTTTTTTTCGGATCATAAGATAATGGCTCTTATTAATCCAGGCGGTAATAGATTGATAGAAAAAGAGTTTTCAGACAAAGAAGGGAATGTTTTAAGACCAGACAGGATAGTTTTTAAGGATGACAGAATAATTGTTATTGATTTTAAGACCGGAGATAAGGAAGCCAGTTATGAAAAACAGATACAGAGATATGCCAGAGTGTTGAAAGATATATATTCAGATAGAATTATAGAGTGTTATCTGATCTATTTTGATCTTCGAGAGACTGAAAAGGTTTATGAAATTTAAAACATTAAATCTTGGCGAAAACATTTTTAAAAGCATCATGGAGGAGCTTGATCTCCACAGCTCTGATTTTAGCAGAAATCTGATTGTATTTCCGGGAAAAAGACCCTACTATTTTCTATTAAATGATATTGCAAGGGCAGTATGTAAATCCTTTATACCACCATCGGTATTGGCTATTGATGAATTTATAGATCAGATCCATGAAAAAGAGCTATTAATTATAGATAGAAAAATAGATTCACTCTCTGCATCAGGCATAATATATAGTCTGATCAGAAAAGAGCAGTTATTTTGTGAAAATTCAGGACGCTTAAGCTCATTTATTCCGCTGGGAGTAAAAATATTCTCCCTCTTTGAGGAGCTAATGATGGAATGTGTTAGTTTTGAAAAACTCAGGACAATGGACTTTTTGATAGATGCTACGAAGACAAAAGATAATCTTTTTAGGCTATCGGACATATATAAAAAATTTTATGAAGAGGTAAAAAACAGGGGCTTTTCAACAAGATCATTAAGATACCGCAGGGTAGCCTCAAAAAAGTTAGAGTTAAAAAACATTGAAAAGATAATCTTTGCAGGTTTTGCATGGCTAACTAAAACAGAAAAAGAAATTTTTGACAGCCTATTAGATGATGAGAGAGTTTTGATTATATTTCAGGGGCAGGAGCCTGCAAGCCATTTCAAGGGTAAACCATTAGATGTTGAGAAAGATTACTTTATTGAAAAGGTAAATTTTTTTGAGGTGCCAGATAGCCATTCACAGGTATTTCAGCTGTCTGACATGGTAAAGGATCTTATTGAGACGAATCCTCATGAAAGCATTCTTATCCTCTCTCCATCTCCTGATACGCTCATTCCGCTTATAAATACCCTTCCGCTTCAGTTTGATAAATACAACATTTCTCTTGGATATCCGCTAATAAGAACACCACTTTTCTCATTTATTAAAGATCTTATTAACCTGCTGGTAACTTCTGAACCAGATGGTGTTTATATTAATGACTATCTTAAGTTTGTTCTCCATCCCTATACAAAAAATGTTATCTATAAGGGGTCATCAGAGATCACCAGGATAATACTGCACTCTCTTGAGGAAAAGCTAAGAGAAAAAAGGCTTGAAAAGTTTGTATCAATTAAGGAGCTGGAAAGCCAGAACTTTTTGGAGCAGATATCATGGAAAGAAGGGTTATCCATTCAGGAGATAAGCTTTCATCTAAAGCATATTCATACAAACACTATTAGTAAATTTTCTGATATAAGAAACATTAAGAGCTTTGCTGAAAAAATAAGGGAAGTTATAGATTTTATTTACAGAGAAAGTACAGCTAAGAGACATATACTTTTTTTCCCCTACTGTGAAGCCCTGATAGATTGCCTCTATGAGATTGAGAATTCCCTTATTGCCAATGAATCTTTTGATAATATTGAGGAATACTTTAACTTTTTTAAAAACTATATCTCCTATGTATATGTGCCTTTTAAGGGTACTCCCATAAAACCTGTTCAGATATTGGGACTTTTGGAATCACGAAATCTCAATTTTGACAATGTATTTATACTGGATTTTAATGAAGGCATCTTCCCTGACACTGAAAGAGAAGATGCCATTCTGCCCTTTGATGTGAGGGTCAGGCTTGGGCTTCCGACTTACAAAGACCGTGACAGACTTTACGATTACTATCTGAGAAATATTCTGGCGGCAGCCAGAAAGGTAAACATATTTTATGTAGAAAATGACAATAGAGAAAAGAGCAGGTTTGTAGAAAAGATGATCTGGGAAAAACAAAAAAAAGAAAAAAAGTTAGGCAGATATCATATTACTGCAAAATACAGATTCAACCTGGCACCCTATTCACCAAAAATTGTTGAAAAAACTGATGAAATATTTGAAAAGATGAGAGCTCTAACCTTTTCAGCAACCATCCTGGATACTTATTATGAGTGCCCTTTGAAGTTTTATTATGCCTACCTTCTTATACCTTCTGAGGAGCTTACAGCAAATGATAGCCTTGAAAAGATGGATGTAGGCAATCTAATACACAGCTTTTTAAGAGATTATTTTGATGATAAAAATATCTGCTATGATGAAAAAAAGTTTGTAAAACTGCTAAATAATAGCTTTGAAAACTATTTTGGCAAAAGGCTCAGGGGTGAAGCGCTTATATTAAAATATCAGACTGAAAAGAAGCTCAAGGAGTTTATAAGTAATTATCGGGAAAAGATTCTTGAAGATGTAAATGATGTTTTAATTATTGATCTGGAAAAAAGTTTTGAAAGAAAAATGTGTTTCCCGGAGATAGGAGAGCTTAAGTTCAAAGGTAAAATAGACAGACTTGAAAAGAGGGATGGTAAACTTTTTATAATAGACTATAAAACATCTTCAAGAACAGATAAATACAGGGTTAACTGGAAAAGATTTAACTTTGAAGATAGGTCTTCTTGGAAAAGATCCTTTAAAACCATTCAGCTTATGTTTTATATTAATCTTTTATGGGAAGGTATCGGTTTAGAAAAGCCATACAATGCCTCAATTATCCCTCTCGGGTTAAAGGATCTTAAGGAGCTTAAGCTTTTTAGCAGCATGGAAGAGCTTGAAAATATTTACTTGATACCTAAAATAATTGAAGAACTGATAAATGATATATTCTCTCAATCGCCCTTTGTTCCAGCCGAAAACAAAGAAATCTGTAATTACTGTGATTTTAAAAATTTCTGTTATTGTTAGGTAACGACAATAAAAATTTAATAATCTGGATTTTAATCTAACAAGAGGTGGTAATTTCTTCTAATCACAAAAATTTTTTGGTTTAGCTAAAATTATTTCTATTAATAACCCTTCTATCCTTTACTACCACAGAATTCCCTTTCATATAAGATTCTTTTTTTGCTATTTTTTTTATCTCTGTAGCAACAGAAGCAAGATGTGCATAAGATTCAATTTTTAATACCTCGGTGCTTACGATAGCTATTGATAAAGAAAGCAGATTAAATATTTCAAGCTCTCCCCGTCTATTTCTTGCCACATAGTTTCCTGCTAAGTAATCATCCTGTCCATGAAAATCTAAAAGTCTTTCCTCAAATAGTTTTATAACCTTTTCACATAATCTTACTGATATTCTTGGGTGACATATCATAATAAAATCGTCACCACCAATGTGCCCAATAAAGATATTTTCTGCCTCTGCTTCATTCTCTGATACCTTCATCAATATATCTGCTAAAACTTTAATCACATAATCTCCTCTTTCGAATCCATAATTATCGTTGAAGGGTTTAAAATTATTAATGTCAAAGTAAGCCACGTCAAAATGTTTATTTCCCATAATCCTTTTTTCGATTTCCCTTTGAATAGCTTCATTACCTGGTAAGCCTGTAAGTGGATTTGAGCCCTTTGCGAGAATAAGACTTCTCTGTGTAATAGCCTTCAAAAGTAGATTGATAGGTACCAGTCCAAAATATTTACCATTCTTTGTAACCACTATTTCATCATAAAGATAATCTTGATCTCTTTTTTGAACCACCTGAGAAACCTGTTCAAGTGGTTCGTTATATTCTACAGCTAAAAATTTTTTCTCCATGAGTTGCCCTATTTTTTTAAAATAGTTAAGGTGAATCCCATAACCAAATTTCCCTAACACGTGATTTTCAATAAATCGATTACGAAACACCATCCCTTTGATCTGTTCATCATCTACTACAGGCAGACAATGAAGATAGGGATTTTCAATAAAGATGTTAACAGCCGTTTTTATGGTTGTATGGGATGAAATTCCCTGTATATAA
>JBEQAF010000078.1:0-9318 GCA_041640455.1 bacterium | reverse complement strand
AAAAAGAGTCATAAATTATCTGTTACTAATCTTTACCATCACTTCTTTTGTAATTAGACTAATTCCATGGAAAAATAGCATTGTCCAGTGGGGTAGATGGGTTGTCTTTGTTCAGCCAGATGCATACTATCACTTAAGAAGAGCTACCATATGGGCTGAGAACTTTCCTAAAATGCCAACTATTGACTATTACATGTCTTATCCCTTTGGAGCAGAATGCCCCTGGCCTCCACTATATGACTGGTTAATTGCAGTTATCTCATTAATTCTTGGATTTGGAAAAGTTAATACTCAAATAATTCAGCTTGTAACTGCAATAATTCCTCCCATTCTTGCTGCAGTCTGTGTTTACGCAACTTACAAGGTAGTTTTTGTTATCTGGAAAAATGAGAGAGTTGCTCTTATATCAGCCTTTTTTGCTATCATAATGCCAGGAATGCTGGGCTACTCAACCATTGCTTCCGGTGACCATCATATAGCAGAAACACTTATAGGCTTAATTTTTTACTACTATGCCATTTTAGTTTTAGAGGATTGTAAAAAGGCAAATAGAATTAGCAAAAATAGTTATATTCAGGGGGTTCTTATTGCAATTGGTCTCCTTGTATGGCAGGGGCAGGTGGTTTTTTACTCAATCTGGGCTTTTTATTTGTTTATAATGATTATTTATAAAAAACGGGATGAGCCATTTATAATAACAGTTGCAAAAAATAATCTTGTAGCTGCGGCAATAGGGTCAGCTATTGTTGCCATAATAAGATTTATCATACCAAGAGGAACTGAGCTCAGTCTGTTTGATTTTGGTTACTTTTCCTATTTTCAGCCTTTGTATATATTTAGCTTATACCTGATTATTTATGTCACAAGCCTAATGGTAACCTTTTACAATAAAAATAAAATTTTATTTGTTAAATATGCGGGTATCTTCATTGCCCTAACGGTTCTTGGATTTTTTGTGCTTAAACCTCTTCGTGAAGGGTTATGGATGGGAATTAACTTCCTATTTAAAACTGATCCCTGGCATTCAAGTATAAACGAGTTTCAAAGTACCTTTACCCTTCAGAGTTTAAAAAACATAAATAGCCTTCCTGGTATAATTAACCTGCTTTATTTTTTAAGCTTTATGCTTGCCCCTATATATGGAATGGCTTATCTGGTGAAGATAATTAGAAAAAGAACAAACTCAGCCATATTAGGTCCCTTAGAGCTAAAGATAAAAAAAATAAATTCTGTTTATTTTACTAAAAAAGAATTTTTTAATATTAATTACAAACACTTATACAAACAAACAGATGAGCTTAATTTAGTAAAAAGCCTTGTGTTTTCTATAGTTGGGATTAGCTTTTTTCTGCTTGCCCTATATCAAAAAAGATGGACTAACTCTTACAACCCTATACTTGGTATCGGTATTGCGTTGTTTTTAAATACCCTTTATGTAAAGATTAGAAAAGGACATAGCTTTTTCAGAGAGTTTCTCCACTGGAGAACTCATACCAAGAAAATAAAAACTGGACTTTTATCAAGGCTCATATTTTACTGGGAAAAGTTTCCATTACTGTTAACATCAATAATTCTAATAGTGGTACTTTTTCCCTACTATTATATTGTAAGCGATATGGTAGTAAGGGAAGGCTATCCTATTGAGTCAGATACCTATAATACCCTTCAGTGGATGAAAAGATACACTCCCAAAACAAGTCATCTATTAAATCCCACTCAGCCACCGGAATATGGTGTTTTATCCCAATGGGATATGGGACATTTTATCCAGTACATTGCAGAAAGACCTACTATTGTAAATAACTTTGGGCACCAACTACCTGGAGGTGGTTTTGAAACATCGTTTTATATATGGAGCGTTGAGACCGAAGAGGAGTTATATTCCATATTTGATAAATACAAGGTAAGATACCTGATACTTACTGACCCTGTGGTATATATGAATAATGATACAAAAGCGTATTTTAAAAGCGGCTTTATTGATAAAACCATAGAATGGGTGCCAGCTCATTTTGGACTGGAAATGCCATACCCAACAGATGAGTTTTTTAGATATTCCCTGCCCAATACCTGGATATTTGACGGGAGCTCAAATGGATTTAAGAGCGCAACAAGAAGGCTTAGACTTGTATTTGAGTCTCAGAACCCTTCAATCTTTCAGTATTTTGAAGACAGAGAAACAAAAAAGATAAAAATATTTGAATATGTTAAGGGCTGTGTAATATCAGGAAAGGCTAAGCCGAGAGAGCTTATATATATCAGAGCTGAGTTTATAACAAACTTTGATAGAAGGTTTGAGTGGGAAGCCGCAGCAATTGCCGATGAAAATGGAAATTTTAGGGGTTATCTGCCCTATGCCACATCGGAAGATAATCTTTTTATCAAACCCCTTTCAAGCTATCAGATATTCACAAAAGATAGGATGCTAAGAGTATTTACCACCAATAAGGATGTGGAGGAGGGCACGGAGATTGAGGTGGATATGAATAAAGGAGAGGATGTTCCGGGTGCGTTAAAAGAGGAGGTAAAAGCCAAACTTTCAGCTCTGGCTGGCGCAGTAAAATCAAGAGGGTTTATGAATATTCACAGGAGAATTAATGAAAGGTAATTTCAGGATAACCGTTATAATGCCTGTTTATAACGAAAAAGATAATGTGATTAATGTTATAGAAGAGGTAAAAAAACAATCAGTTGATGAGATAATAGTTGTGGATGACTTTTCCACTGATGGGACGAGAGAGCTATTAAAGGGGCTCAAAGATAATCTGGTCAGGGTATACTATCATGAAAAGAATTTGGGAAAAGGTGGTGCTGTAAGAACAGCCCTTTCTAAAGCTACTGGCGACATAATAATTATTCAGGATGCTGATCTTGAGTATGATCCCAATGAATATGGCAGGTTAATAGATCCCATATTAAAAAACAAGGCAGATGTGGTATATGGGACACGTTTTAAGGGGATATCAAGGGTATTTTATTTCTGGCATTATGTGGGAAACAAGTTTCTAACATTTGTTTGTAATCTATTATATAACACCACATTAAGCGACATGGAAACCTGTTACAAGGTTTTTAAAAGAGAGTGTGCTGAAGATTTAAAACTGATATCTAACGGCTGGGGTTTTGATCCTGAGATAACTGCCCATTTTTTGAAAAAAAGGCATCTTAGAATAGTTGAGGTACCCATATCCTACTATGGCAGAACCTACGAGGAAGGAAAAAAGATCAGATGGAGACACGGCTTTGTGGTGTTGTTTACTATAATTTATTGCAAGTTTTTTAAGTAAATCTATGAATAAAGTAACGTTTCTTATAATTTTAATCTTATTATTTCAGAGTAAAATCCTTTTTTCCGAAGAGTTCCCACTTGTAAGACTAAATAATATTTTTGATATAAAAGATAAGCTTCCTGACTCAGAAAAAGGATTGGTAATCTTTTCAAGCAGATACTATATAGACTTTTTAAAAACCATTAAGCCTCAAAATGCTGAAATATACTGGGTTGTCCCTGTAGACGAGGTAACAGTAGAAGAGTTAGATGGTTTAAAAAAGCTTTACACAGATTTGGGCAGAAAGATAGAGGTTGAAGAGAGAGTTGATGGAATAGTAGTCAAAGAAAATGGCATTATCTTATATACACTTCTTCCTTTTACCCAGTTGCATAAGATTGTGCTTGATAGGGCTGACGTTATAGTAGATGTGGATTTCTTTTTCAGAAGATATATAAAAAGCATAGCTGAAATAAATAATGAGAAGACATTAGAGATTATAAAGTTTTACAGAAGTCTTGAGGAT
Source organism: bacterium (assembly GCA_041640455.1). Classification (GTDB taxonomy): domain Bacteria; phylum CALINM01; class CALINM01; order CALINM01; family CALINM01; genus JAOAGA01. The sequence continues at coordinate 5,523 of JBEQAF010000078.1, read as the reverse complement.
TACGAGATCATACCTGATACCATTTATATAGTTTTGAGTAGAGATATTAGCCTGCCTGACTGGGTAGAGCAGTTTGGCTATATACTGGAAAGGGTATATAAAAACTTCAGGGAGAAGATCTTTCCTGAAACATTATATCTGCTGGATGAGGTAGGAAAATACATTAATTTTGGGCTTTATGATGATGCATATGAAACGCTTTTAAATATATTTCCTGAAGAGATAGAGAACCCCTATTTTTATGAAAAGATGATGGTTGTTGCCTCTAAACTTCTTATTTTTGACGATATGCTCAAGGCTTTTGAAGAAGGATATAAAAGGAACAGCCATATTATTACTCTTATCCCTGAGGTAGTTAATTATCTGCTTGATAAGGAGCATTTTTATCCTGCATACCTGCTTGCAAAGTCTGCGAAGGAAAAGGAGGTCTGGAATAAGGAGATAAACAATCTGTTGACGGATATTATCGTTTCAGGGTATAAATTTTATAACAGGCTTGAAGAAGATACGGAGCTTTATAAATTTTTTAAGGAAGAGTATAAGAAACTAAAAAAATAGAAAGAGGCAAATATGAAAAAGATGACTTTTCTTTTGCTGATAATATTTTTTGCATCCTGTGCGGTAGTAAAAACAAAGGTGAATAAATACGAGATTGTTTATGATGACAATCTAAAGGATTATGTTACCTATTTTTATGGAGATTTTAAGGATTGTAAAAAAATCAGAGCAGAGGTTGTAAAGGATGCGAAAAAATCCTTTGAAACAGAGCTTATGGGCGGAGTTGAGGATATTGCATTAAGTATCCCGCTTGCAAAGCTGGATTTTGGACAGAATATTCTCAGGCTTTACTGCGATGAAAAAAAAGATGGTCTTGAACTTCCCCTATGGCATTTTAAGTCAGCTGTTTTGAGATTCCCCTATACTGATGCCTTTAATGATGATCTGATAACCCCTGAGACGGAAGAGCTGATGGAGACCGAGCTTTTTTTGAATGAGCTTAAAACATATATTCTCACATCAGAAGACAATTTTAAAAAGATGTACCGCATATATCCATTCATTAACTCCAAAGATAGAATAGCCATTCTGTCTGAGGTGGCAAAAAAATACAAAAGCAATGAGATTGACAGGATTATAGTAGAAAATCTCGCAGAGCTAATATTTGATAATGACTCGCTAAAACTTTTTGATGTCCTGTTTGCAAAAAAAGATAGCAATCTGGATCTTGAACTTTTTAATGTGCTCATGACTAGACCTGAGATTAGAATCTATAATAAATATTTTAATTTCTTCCTATCAAGACCTCATCTTAAGCAAGCTTTGATCGAAAAGCTTATACAGGACAAGGAGTCTCCCTTTTTCTTTGAGGCGGTTAAGTATTTTAAGACGAGATTTTTAGAAGAAGGACTAAAAGACCCATATGTAGCAACCTTTGTAAACAACTATTTTCTTTATAATGAAAAGGAGCTTGATTTTATAATTGATCTTCTGGCTCATGAAAAAAGATATAAAGATGGGTTATATATTCTGGATAATTTTGATATAAGCTTTGATACTACCAGGAGGCTATTTAAAAACTTTTCAAGATTTAATAAAGAGGTCAGGCTTTTTGTATTTCAAAAGACCCTTCCTGTTTTTCAAAGTGATCAGGTTATTATAGATGAAATTCTTAAATATAGGGATGAAAGCTTTGTTGATTATCAGCTTGAGTTTTTGAACAGGTTTGATAGCCGTTACGAAGATAGGTATTTTCAATTTGTAAAGGAGCTAATAGAAAGAAATGTGGTTCTTCCTGAAACTGTTAACTATCTACTCGGAGCCCCCAATCATATCAAAAAATATGGTTTTAGAAAACTTTTTGAGATAAAAGGAGATTTTTACTTTGTAAGCCTTTTAAAGTATGTGGATCCTGAATTTTATGAATCAACAGCGCTGGAAAATGTAAAAAACAAAGGTAGATTTTACTATGAATCTCTTGGCATTCTGGGAGAGTTTAAAGATAAATATCTTGACCTGCTTATAAAGGCATATGAGGATGAGAAAAATAATGTTTATAAAAATAACATTCTACTTACCATTTTAAATGCCCATCCAAAAGGATACCAGTTTGCCTATGAGCAGGTATTTAAAAAACCCTATGATAGAAGATTCATCGGTATTTATAGTGAGCTGGCAAAAAAGGCAGAAAAAAAATATCTGGAAGATATAATTAATAGCTTAGCCGAATTTGAAAAGGATATATTCGTAGATGTAACGATCGGACTTGAAGCGGGCAAAAATAGGTTTGACTGCAGAAATGTGCTTGGATCCTTATTTAATAAGAAGACTGACATGGATGAGATAGTGAGAATTAACTGGACATGGGCTTATAGCTGTCCTGATAGCTTTACTGAGTTTCTCACACTTTCAGAAAAATATATTAAAGATGAGAAACTGATGATAGAGGTTATAGATGCCATAAATGATGTGATTTTTGAGCTTAATGTGGATATCAGGAAGACTGGAATTGAATTTGCAAAAAAAATATACCAGGAAATGCCCAATGGTAGTATAAGGTTAAGAGTCGGGGAGCTCTTATCTAAAATAGGCTTTAAAGAAGATCTGGAATTTTTAGAAAAGCTAATTAAGGATGCCGATGATGATTATTCAAAAGAGTTGCTTGATTCCTATCTTTTGTCCTTTAAAGAAAGATATAATATTGTAGATGCCAATTAAACTGTTTAAGTTTGTTTTGATACTTTTTTTGGGGGTCAGTAATCTCTGGGCTATAAACGTTACTCCCGAATATATTAAGGTTGGGCAGACCTCAAAAGAAGAAAAAAGAAGCTACTATGTTAATATATCCAACAATCTTTCTGAACCTATAGAGATCATTGGTGTTATTAATCAGTGTGGTCTTAATCTAAATCTTCCTAAAAAAAGATTGGAACCTCAAAAATCAATGGAAGCTGAGCTTCAATTTTATTCCGGTACAGTTCCAGGAAGATTTATTGAGCAGGTCAAAATAGTTTATAAACACAACGATACAATAAAGCAGAAAATAATTAAAGTAGACTGGTTTAATAAACCAGATCGGTTCAGCAAAATTATTATCCCCACAAACAGAATAAATCTTGGAAATATTCAGAAAGGGGCTTACGCTTCATTCGATATAGAGGCTATAAATGCTGGCAATGCACAGGGAGAGATAGTAATTGATAAAGGGCAGTTTGATCTTGTTATATCTGAGAAAAATATAGCCCTATCAGAGGGAGGGAGTAGATTTTTTACCATAAAATTTTTACCCCATGAAGGACAGGAAGCTCTCTTTTTTTACATAGATAAAAAAGATATGGCAAGCGAAAGGAGAAGAATAGATATCATTTTCAGACAGGTGGATGGAACAAATATATCTATAGGTACCAAAAAAGAGAAAGACGGATATATATTTATACCAGTAACCTTAGAAGGAGTTCAGAGCTTTGGGCAGATTCTTTCTGTTACAGATATTAATGGTAGAAATTTTGAGTTTGATTCATCGGTTATTAAAAGAGGTCAAAAAACAGTTATAAATCTAAAACTACCATCAAATGTAATAGATAGAATATCAAGCCTTATTTTCAAAATAAATTTTCAGATCAAAAATGATTAAATATGTGAGGAGCTATTTTTATTATTTTCTGATTTTTCTTTTTGTAATCCTGCTTTATGGTAAAGCAATTTTCTTTTCTTTTGTTTCAGATGACTGGTTTAATATTTTTGATAATGCTAAAGTTTATAGCCTATCAGATTTAAAAGAAATATTTCTTTCAAGCCAGCTAAATTTTGGAGCTGCCCCTTATTACAGACCATTTGACACCCTTTATTTTCTTATTACTTACAGGATATTCGGAGATAACCCCTTTTATCATCATCTGTTAAGTCTAATACTTTTTGTAATCTTCTCCTGGCTTTTGTTCTTATTTTATAAAAAATTTTCTAAAGATAAGATTTTAGCCCTTTTTTTCTCTCTCCTTTTTATCAGCCATCCTGCGCTGGTAGAGGTGGTCTGCTGGATTTCTGCCAGAAATCAGATAATTGAGGGGATAATTTTTATATCTATGATGTTATGTCTGGAAGCCTATAGAAATAATAGCTCTTTTTTATATATATCAATAATCATTATTTTAGGTTATTTTGCCATATTTTTTCATGATATTGGTTTGGCAGTAATTCCTCTTGTTTTTTTATATAGCCTTTTCTTTCTAAAAGGGAAAGATAGATATAAGTTAGTTTTTACCTTTATTATTGCCTTAGCTCCTGCTGTTATGGTAAGAAACATGGTGGTATCGACAGAGTTTTTAAAAAGTCCTTTAAAGAACCATCTTTTTACCTTTTTTAACCTCTTTCGTGCATACTTAAATAATATATTCTTCCCTCTAAAGCTTAAGATTCATTACTACGATCTTCAGATAAAATCGGTTTTAGATAGAGATGTGGCTTTTTCCTTTTTTATCTGGGCAGTATTTGTTTTGCTTGCCTTATTTTTTTCAAGAAAAGAGAGAAAAATTTTATACGGCTTTTTATGGTTTTTTATAACCCTTATCCCTGCTTCAGGGCTTTTAAACTTTATTCCTAAATCGTTAATATCAGATAGATATCTTTTCCTGCCGTTAATAGGTCTCTTTTTATCAATGTTGTTAATTGTTGAAAGAATCCAGATCAAAAAAAAGTATTTTTATTGCTTATGTCTAATAGTTGCTGCAATCTTCAGTCTGATTAATACTAAGCTTTCTAACTCATGGAAGAATGATCTCGTCTATTCTTTAAGAAAGGTAAAAGAGTATCCAGATAACGCAGCCGAGAGAAATAACCTGGCAGCGGAGTATATAAAAAGAGGAGAACTCAAACTTGCTGAAACAGAGATACTGGAGGCAATGAGATTATCAAAAAAGCCAGTAGATGTCCTATATATCACTTTTGCTTATATAGAATATTTAAAAGGAGATGCAACCAGAGCTGAAGGTATTTATCTCGAATATCTTAAGCATGATCATAACAACTACCGAGTGCTATATAATCTCGGTACTCTGTATCTTGAGCAGGGAAGAACTGACTTAGCAAAAATAAATCTTGAGAAAGCCATAAAAATAGCCCCGTCTGATTCTTTTGATTATGCAGAAATAAGTAATAACCTTGCCATCATATATCTTGCTGAAGGTGATAAGCTTAAGGCAAGGAGTTTATTTGAGCAGGCATTAAAGATTAAACCCTATGAAGAAAGATATATAAAAAATCTGAGAGCTACCTATTAAAATAAATTATTTAATGTTAAAATTTTTTTACAATGAATGAGAGTTCACCAAAAGTAAAAATTATTGGTGTTGCTGCTGTTTTTGTTTTATTTAGCCTTTTCAGGCTTGATTCTTTGAGGTTTATCTTTAGCTTCCCTGAGCTAAGACTGTTAGGTCCTGATAGCTACTATCACTTAAGGAGGATTATCTATACCTTTCAAAACTTTCCTGATGTGCTTGTGTTTGATAAGTTTCTTTCATATCCTGATGG
>JBEQAF010000077.1:8721-9792 GCA_041640455.1 bacterium | reverse complement strand
GATGAGCTTGATTTTGTAAAAGATGGTAATGATCTTGTAGTAAAGATAAAAAGCGGTAGTGATTCAATAAGAATAAAGAAGTGGTTTGTTGAATACGAATACTTTCCTCTGCCTGTTGATTACAAAATAGATATTTTTAAATTTGCAGATGGAACAGTGCTCACAAAAGATGAAGTTGAAAATTCTGGATACAAAGTTTACGGAGATGAAAAGGATAATTATCTTAACGGTAGTGATAAAAATGATACTATTTACGGTTACGGTGGGAATGACTCGCTTTATGGTAATAAAGGAGATGATATAATTTACGGAGGGGATGGAAATGACAGCCTTCAGGGCGGAGATGGTAATGATGTTCTTGTGGGTGGAAAGGGAGATGATTATATGGAAGGAGGTTCTGGCTCAGACACATACGTGTTTAACAAAGGAGATGGACAGGATACTATATATGCAGATAACGAGGATACACTAAAATTTGGAGAAGGCATTACAAAAGAAGACCTTGAATTTACAAGAAATGGGTACAATCTTGTAATACATATCAAAGGCACCGAGGACAGAATAACGATTGAGGACTGGTTTAACTCAGAGAGTTCAAAAATTGGCAAAATAGAGTTCTACGACGGTACAACTCTTACAAAAGAAGAAATTGATAGAATAAGCGACTATAACACAATAAAAGGGACCAAGGAAAGCGATATCCTGTACGGAACGAGAGACAATGATATCATTCTAGGATTAGATGGCGATGATTATATATACGGTTGGGATGGTGATGATACTCTTGTAGGTGGTCCCGGAAATGATTACATTGAAGGAGGTCTGGGCAATGATACTTACATATTTAATAAAGGAGACGGACAGGATACTATATATATAAACGAGATTATAGGAAACCTTTATGCTTATCCCACCGGATACCTTTATGTGAAAGTACCTAAATCGGGTGCTAAGAGAGTCATCCTTGGAGAGGGTATAAACAAAGAAGACCTAGATTTCATAAAAGAAGATAAAGACTTGGTAGTAAAAATCAAAAACACACAGGATTCCATAAGAGTAAAAGACTATTTT
>JBEQAF010000077.1:0-8711 GCA_041640455.1 bacterium | reverse complement strand
AAGTATTTGCTTGGGAGGAATTACATACGTAGACCACAAAATAGATGAAATTATTCTATCTGATGGAACGATACTAAAAAAAGATGAAATTGAGTTGAAGGGATTTAAAGTTATTGGAACTGACGGAGACGATAATCTCAGCGGTTACTATGGAAATGATGTTATTTACGGAAGAGCGGGAGATGACATTTTGTATGGAGACAATGGTAATGATACGCTCATAGGAGGTGCGGGAAACGATTTCCTAGAAGGTGGAGATGGAGAGGATATTTATATCTTCAACAGAGGAGATGGACAGGACACAATTTATGAATACGGCAATGAAATTAACACAGTTAAATTTGGCGACGGTATAACAAAGGAAGATGTTGAATTTAAGAGAGATGGGTATGACCTTGTTATATTAGTGAAAAACAGTTCTGATAGTATAAGAATACTTTACTGGTTTGATTATTACTGGGTCATTAATCTTGAATTTTCAGATGGAACAATATTTACAAAGGAACAGATAAACAGTATACCAGAACTTTTTACTCTCATTGGCACAGATAAGGATGACTACATTAGGGGAGGCGAATTCAACGAAACAATTTACGGGCTTGACGAGAATGACACTATCTACGGAGACCTGGGAGATGACACATTAATTGGAGGCAAAGGTAATGACTATATTGAAGACCATTACGGAAACAATACCTTTGTCTTTAACAGAGGAGATGGACAGGATACGTGGGACTTGATTCCATATAATGGCTCTTCAGTTACTATAAAATTTGGTGATGGTATAAAAAAAGAGGATTTAGTATTTGAAAGAAAATCCGATGGTTTACTTATAAAAATAGCGAATACAGAAGACAGCATACTTATTCAGGTGAATAGGTGGTATGTAGATAGAGAGTGGTGGTCTGTAGATGGAGAATTTTATCCTCTACTTTTAAACTTTACAATTGAATTTTCAGACGGTACAAAATTTACAGTGGACGATATTATAAATCAGCTTGCTATTAAAGGTACTGACAGCGAAGATACTGTTTACGGAACAGAATACAACGATATTCTAATTGGCAAAAAAGGTAATGACATAATACATGGAAAAGCCGGCGATGACATATATGTCTTTAATCCTGCTGATGGAAAAGACACAGTAGTTGATGAAGAGGGAAAGGATGCTTTAGTTTTCAATACAGACAAAGAAAGAGTTGTTCTATTTAAAGATGGAGATGATCTTATTGTTGGTTACTCTGAAAATGACTTTGTTCGTGTTGTTAATCAGTTTAAGGAAGAAGATTATCAAGGAATTGAGCGAATTCAGGTAAAAGACGGACACTATATAACAAGATGGGATATTGAAAATATTGTTAACGCCATAATTGATTTTAACTCTGATAAGGGCATGGATTACACGCAGAAGTATAATGAGCTGATAAATAATCAGCAGTATATGGCTTTACTAAGTGGAAGCTGGCATAATACCTCTTTATTTAGCATAGCTTAGGTCTAAAGCTGTGGGGAGAGCTGGGTTTGTGTGGAAGTTTGGTTCAGGAACGAGACTTATCTATTTTAAAATATCTGTTTTTACGTTTCTTACCTTGTTTTTTAAACCTTGTCTCCTTTTTGCAGAAACAGTAACCTACGAGGAAGTAGTTAAATTGGTGCTGGAACACTCCCCCAGAGTTAAAATAAAGTTCTATGAAATAAACATTGCTCATGCGGTATATAAACAATCTCTTTCTAACTTTTATCCTCAGATTTCTATTGGTAGCAGAGTTGAGAAATTTGAAAACCTAACAAAAACCACAGGTTTTATAACAGCAGGTGGACAGGTAATCGGTGGACAGCCCGACGAATGGAGAACTGCTGTGTATCTTACTGCAGAGTATTATATTTCAAACTGGTATAAAAGATGGTTTGATACTTCTTACTATAACCTGCTTAAAGAAGCATCCTTTTATGACTGTCAGGCTGAGATGAAAAGATTACTTGAAGATATAACTGATTTATACTCGCAGGTTGTGGAAGCAAAAACTAAGCTTAAATACAGTGATCTAATCCTTGGAAAGCTGAAAGAGATTTATGAATTAAAGAAACTTTCCTATGATAAAGGAGAACTTTCTTATGAGGAATTGCTAAAAACCAGTGCTGAGATTGAGTCAGCTCTCAAGGAGCAAACAAATATGAAGAGAGAGCTAAATGTATATATTTCAAACCTTTCATGGTTAACGGGGAAAAAGCTCTCCCATGAGCACAATTTTGTTGAAATGCCAGCAAAAGGGAAAATTTCTGTAATTCAGCTTTCAGATAATATTAAGAATTCACCAGAGTATAAAGCTCAGATAAAGCAGGTTGAAGCTTTTGAAAAAAGGCTTAAGGCTACAAATGTCAGTTTTTTTCCTGACATAATTTTTTACGCCAGATATGACCTTTACGGAAGTAGTTTTGAAAGTCTTGGTAACTCTCTTGAAAATATTCGGAAAACTGCATTTACTACAGGAGTTTTCCTTACAATGCCTCTCTTTGACGGAGGAAGGATAAAATGGGAAAAAATGAAGGCTCTGTACGAGCTTGAAAGGCAGAAAGAGAGGCTCAGGGCTACTGAGGAGGAAAAGGGAATGGAGATAGAAAATCTTTATCTAAACTACAAAGAAGTTCAGAATAATGTTAACCGATACAAAAATCTACTGCAACACTACAAAAAAATAGTTCAGATAGCGAAGAAAGCCTATGATCTCGGTGAAAGAAGTATGATTGAGCTTCTCGAAGCGGAAAAAGATTTACTTGCAATTGAAAGGGATATGAAAATTACAGAAAACACCTTGGCAACACTTGAGAAGAAAATCGAGATCGAAACAGAAGAGGTTTTAGAGTATGCGAGGAAATATTTCGGTTATGACGGGGCTTGTAAGTATTGAGCTTGTATGCAAGTATTACTCCATTGATATTGATGTTGAAAGTTTAAAGAGAAAGTATTTTATTGCAGAGGAACTTTCTGCAGAGGAGATTTTAAGGATACTTAAGGATATCGGGTTTAAAACGGGACATAAAAATTTCCGAACTTTGCAAGAACTTAAGAAATATCCCTTTCCTGGGATAGTAATTTTGAAAGATAACAGTTTTGCAGTAGTGTTAGGGTTAAAAGATGAAAAAGTTCTCTATTTTGATTGTGCAGATAAAAAGGTATATGAAGTTTCGGCTGAAAAATTCAATAATCTATGGAAAAATGAAGCAATTGTGCTTTATCCAAAGTTTAAAACAACTATACTTCATCTAAATTTTAAATGGCTTTTCAGTGAATTTTTCAAATATAAATCCATATTTTCACAAGTTATACTTTCCTCTGTTTTTATTCAAATTTTTGCTCTTATAACACCACTTTTCATTCAGATTATAGTTGATAAAGTATTGCCACATTTTGCCATGTCAACGCTTCATGTTGTTACAATTGCCTTTTTAATAATTATTGTCTTTGATGGAATTTTTAACTACATGAGAAACTATCTGCTTTATCATACCGCAAACAGAATAGATGCAGGACTTGGAGCAAAGGTTTACAGACATCTTCTTTCCCTTCCTTTCAGATACTTTGAGACAAGAAAAGTTGGAAACATTATTGCAAGAATAAGAGAGCTTGAGAACTTAAGACAGTTTATGACAAATATATCCCTCACTGTGCTTCTTGATACGGCCTTCTCTGTGATTTTTATCTTGATAATGCTTATTTACAGTGTTACCCTCACACTGATAGTCCTTATATTTATTGGAATTCTTGCTTTGGTATCTTTTCTAAGCACTCCTATTGTAAGGCAACATCTTGATGAAAAGTTTCAGAAAGGCGCACAGATGCAAGCTTTTTTGGTTGAATCAATCACAGGTATTCATACTGTAAAATCGGTAGCTGTTGAGGGTGGAATGATCAAAAACTGGGAGAATCATCTTGGAGAGTATATTTTTTCAAGCTTTAAGCTCTCAAATCTTGCAAATAAAGTTTTCACTTTATCTCAGACTCTTCAAAAGCTCATGATTCTCGCAGTTATATATTTTGGAGTAACTCAGGTGTTTGAAAATAAAATGACAATTGGACAACTCATAGCTTTTCAGATGTTTGCATCCCAGCTTACCGTTCCTATTCTGAGGCTTGTTCATATGTGGCAGGATTTTCAACAGGCGAGGCTTTCTCTTGAAAGACTTGGAGATATTATAAACACACCTTCTGAGGTAGAAGGAGCCAGTCTAAAACTTGCGAATTTGAAAGGAGAGATCGTCTTTAAAGATGTTAGCTTTAGATACTACAGTGATGGTCCCTATGTACTTAAGAACGTAGGCTTTAAGATTTACCCAGGACAGCTTATTGGAATAGTAGGTAGGAGCGGTTCAGGAAAAAGCACTACTGCAAAACTTATTCAAAGGCTTTATTTACCTACAGAGGGCAGTATTTATATAGATGGGGTTGATATAAAACAGCTTTCTCCATCTTTTCTAAGAAGTAGAATTGGCGTTGTACCTCAGGAAAGTTTTCTTTTTAGTGGCACAGTTAGGGAAAATATTGCCATAGCAAAACCGGGTGCCTCGATGGAGGAAATAGTAAAAGCAGCTATACTTGCAGGTGCTCATGAATTCATTCAGGAAATGCCTTTAGGATATGACACACTGATTGAAGAAGGTGGAAGATCACTTTCCGGAGGACAAAGACAGAGAATTGCCATAGCAAGAGCGCTAATTTTGAACCCAGGAATTTTAATATTTGATGAGGCAACAAGCGCTCTTGATTATGAATCTGAAAGGATTATCCTTGACAGTATTAGAAGATTAAAAGGAACAAGGACAATAATATTTATTTCCCATAGGCTTTCTTTTATGAGAGAATGCGATATGGTTATAGTTTTAGATAAGGGGGATATTGTTGAAATGGGAACTCATGAGACCCTTATGAAAAGGGGAGGATTGTATGCACATCTATACAAACAACAGGAGTGTTTACAATGAATGAGCATGAGTTTAAACCTATTCTGGCTGAAATTCAGGACAAACCACCAAACCCCTTAGGAAGATTGTTTTTATGGATTCTTTTAACTTTAATGGTGTTGGTGATTGCATGGATGTATTTTGCAAAGGTTGATGTTGTAGTCTCTGCAAGAGGAAAAGTGGTGCCTGACGGAGATTTAAAGGTACTTCAGCCATTTGAGATAGGTGTAATTCGCAAAATTTTAGTGAAAGAGGGTGATTATGTAAAAGAAGGGCAAGTGCTTGTTGAGATAGATCCTACTGTAGAAGTGGCAGATATCCAAGGTAAGGAAAGAAATCTGTTTTTTCACAAACTGACTAACAGGAGAGTAAAGGCCATCCTTTCAGGTAAAGAATTTTTAGCATCCGACGTGACTACAGAATCTCAGCTACAAACAAATCTCTATAGAGTACAGAAAGAACACTTAAAAGCAAGCCTCAAGGCAAAGGAAAAGGAAATTGAAGAGATTAAGAAAGTTATTTATTCCCTTAAAGAAGAGATATCCAAACTAAATCATCTCATGAATGTTGTTTTAGAGGAGGAGGAAAAGCTCAAAGCTCTTGTCATAGCTGGAGCTGTAGCTGAAGCAAAATACAGAGAAAAGGTTAAAGAGAGGCTTAATCTTGAAAGAGAAATAAGTCTGAAGAAAAACCAAGTTGAGGAGTATATGCTAAGACTTGAAAGGGTAATGCACGAGATAGATACAATAAAAAGTGAATTTTCAGAAAAACTTCTTGTGGAGGCAGGGAGCTCACTTCAGCAGGAGAATCTTTTAACTTCTGAGATAACAGCAGTAAAATTTAAGAAGAGTAAGAGATTTATAACCTCTCCTGTGAATGGATATGTACATCTTATTGCTGTAAAAACCGTGGGAGGCATAATAACACCAGCCCAGCCACTAATAAGTATAGTTCCGGAAAACACACCCCTTGTTGTAAAAGCATTCGTTTTAAATAAAGATATTGGATTTATAAAACCAGATCATAATGTGATTGTAAAAGTTGATACTTACGATTTTCAAAAGTATGGCACACTTAAAGGTAAGGTTAAAATAGTGAGTCCTTTTAGTGTAGAGGATAGGGAAATAGGCGTTGATGGATACCCGGTATACATAAAGCTTGATTCTTCAGAATTAAAAACTAAAGATGGAAAGATCTATAAGATTAAGCCTGGCATGACCGTTCTGGCGGAGATAAATACAGGAAAGAGAAGGGTCATTGAGCTGATTCTATTTCCTTTTGTCAAGTATATAGATGAGGGATTGAAGGTGAGGTAATTGAGAGAGCAAAGGCTATTAAAGCTTACCTATGAACAAGGTGCTTGTGTGGGTCTTGTTGTGAGTAGACAGTTTGCAGTACTTCTTAAAGTGAGAGGTTATAAGGTCTATGCGGGAGATAAAAGGAACAGAGCAGACTACAGAGAGTATCTTGAGGTTAGGGATACTGTCTTGTAGCTCAGAAAGTGAGGTTAGCTCTGCTGATAGGTGAAGAATATTTAAAGCGTGGAAAGGTGCTACAGTTATTGAAAAATTAAACAGTCTAAAAGAAGCTGTAAAGGTTGCAAAAACATATCCTCAGAAATTCTTTGACATGTTTAAGGGCTATGTGGGACACTTTTTAAAGTGTTGGAAAACAAGCTTCCCAGAAAGCGATGTTAATTTTAGTGTCCAATAATTTCTGCAAATGTAATTTTGCAAAATTTGTGACCACCCCCACCCCATTCAAGAGCTTGTGTTTCAAAGATTTCAAGGGTGGACTGCAACATTATTTTCGTGTGAATTTAACATGTTGCAAGTGGCCACAAAAATGATATAGATCATAAATTGGCTCAACCAGTGCAATTTTGGTAAAAATTTCCAAAATTACAAATAATTATAAAAATCCTACGCCGTGCTAGAAATTAATGTGGGATAGTAGCGTTATGCAAATTTTTGCTGAAAATGAATGAAACAGCCAATGTAGGGGCGAGTTCTAAACTTGTCCTTGGGTTCCTAACACGCCTATGTATCATCCCACGCTGTTGTTTCAAATGAGTATAAAAATACGTTCTATAAAAAATTAAAGCATCAGACTCTCAGCCAGTTGATTTTCTAAATGTAGTGGCAGGGTGTGCCCTAGTCCAAATTTAGCATCTGTAAGTTGCATAACTACAAAAGCTTTGTAAGGAGGGCCAAGTACATGCCAGACCCTTTATAACTTACAGGTTTAGAGCCGACCCCTACGAGCACGGAACATGGTGCCACAACAGAAAGGAATCTCTTACTAGGCATGTCAACAATATGCCATGAAACATGTTCCTCCAGAAGTTGTATTTCTCATGCAATCCATTTTGTCTCAAATATTTTTTTGCACGTGGCTTGCAAAAAGGAGGGGGAAGCCTATATTAATTTAGGTGAATAATTATTCAGGAGGTGGCCATGTGTGAGGAGTGCGGATGCTCCATAAACCATAAGGAGGATACACACAAAGAAGTTGTCATCTTTAAAAAGGTCCTTGAAAAGAACGACCATCAGGCGGAGGAAAATAGAAAGCACTTTGAAGAGCATGGCATCTTTGCCATAAACCTCATGTCCTCGCCGGGTGCTGGGAAAACAAGCCTTTTGGAGAGGACCATAGAGCTTTTGAAGGATTTAAGGATAGGTGTTATAGAGGGGGACTTGGAAACGGACAGGGATGCTCAGAGGATAAGGGCCAAGGGTGCGCCAGCCGTTCAGATAAGCACCGGCTCTGCCTGCCACCTTGATGCCTTTATGGTGCATAAGGGCATACATGGCCTTCCCCTTGAGGAGCTTGACCTTGTCTTTATAGAAAATGTGGGAAATCTTGTATGTCCAGCAAGCTATGATGTGGGGGCCCACATGAACGTGGTCCTCCTTTCCGTGGTGGAGGGCGATGACAAGCCAGAAAAATATCCCGTTATGTTCAAAGGCGCACAGCTTATGGTTATAACAAAGATAGACCTCCTTCCCTTTGTGGACTTTAGCATAGAAAGGGCTATAAACTCCGCAAGGAAGGTAAACCCCCATATGGACATAATAAGGCTTTCTGCAAAGACGGGAGAGGGCATGGAAGATTGGCTGGACTATATAAGGTTTAAGGTAAAGGCCTATAAGAGGGCTTTGGTATGAGGGTTTTGTGGATACAGAGATTGTCTTGCTGTGGCAACACACATTCCTTCCTCAACTATGAAAACTGGGAAAGCCTTTTAAAGAGTGTGGAGTTTATATACCACCCTTCCCTTTCTTTGGAACCACAGGATAGGGTAATAGAGAGAATTCTTGAGAGGGGAGAAGATATAGACCTTTTGGTGCTTGAAGGTGCGGTAAGGTGTGATGATGAGGAGATAAAAAGGCTATGCCAGAGGGCCCTTTTTGTTATGGCCGTTGGCAACTGTGCCGTGTATGGCAACATACCAGCCCTTTCGGACCAAAATATCTGTGGCCTTTCTTACAGGTTTAAGGAAAGAGGTGGCCTTTTGGGCGGTGATTTCCTCTCAAAGGGAGGCTTGCCCGTTATTAACCTCTCTGGATGTCCGGCCCACCCAGAATGGATAGCGACGACCATGCTTATGCTTGCGGAGGGTATAAGAGCTTAAAATTCCATAGTCATACATAGACACTTGACAATAAAGTGTTAAAAGATAATAATAATATCCGATGAACGAGGAACTACTAAGTCCAAAAGAAGCGGGGAAGCTCTTAGGAGTTTCAACA
>JBEQAF010000076.1:0-10072 GCA_041640455.1 bacterium | reverse complement strand
GGTTTAGCCTAGACGACTTCTGTCTTGAATGTTGGTACATTGATGACGATTTATGTAGTTTTCGGAGGGATGACAGCAACAAGCTGGGTGCAGATTATTAAAGCTATTCTGCTTTTAGGTGGAGTGACCATTCTAACTATTATGTCTTTATCTCATTTTGGTTTTAATCCAGGCAATCTATATGGAGAAGTTCAGAAATTATATGGCACAAACATGCTGGAACCAGGAGGGCTTGTGACCAATCCTCTGGATGCCTTCTCGCTTGGTCTTGCTTTAATGCTTGGACTTCTTGGACTGCCCCATATTTTAATGAGATTCTTTACTGTTCCAGATGCAAAAGAGGCAAGAAAATCAGTTATCTATGCTACCTCATTCATAGGCTATTTCTATGTTATTATCCCTATAGTAGGATTTTCTGCAGCAGTGCTTCTTAGCAAAAATGGCATGAGCGGACAGGATTTTATCAGGTCTGTTGACAAGGGCGGAAACATGGCGGCTCTTCTTTTAGCCCGTGAGCTTGGCGGAGAGGCGTTTATGGGATTTATCGCTGCTGTTGCCTTTGCAACTATTCTTGCAGTTGTAGCAGGGCTGACCCTTGCTGCATCATCGACTATGGCTCATGATATTTTTGTTAATGTTATAAAGAATGGTCATGCAGATGAGGCTGAACAGGTTAAAATTGCAAGAATTGCTACCGTTATATTTGGTATAGTAGCCATACTTCTGGGCATACTTTTTAAAGGTCAGAATGTGGCATTTATGGTGGGACTTGCCTTTGCCATTGCCTGTTCTGGTAACTTTCCAGCATTACTGCTTTCCATTCTCTGGAAAAAGTTTTCAACAGCTGGTGCCGTTGCATCGGTGCTTGTGGGTGCGGTTACCGCAACTGTGCTGATCATATTAAGCCCCACAGTCTGGGTAGATATATTCAAAAATTCAGCTCCCATATTCCCATTCAAAAATCCAGCCATATTTTCCATGCCCGTAGCATTTCTTGCTGGCATATTATTTTCAATCCTTGCACCAGAAAAGGAGGCTGAAGCCAAGTTTGAAGATGAAAAATTAAGAACCTATCTGGGTATTGGTGCTGAATAGTTTTAAGGGGGAGAGATCCCCCTTTTTTAATTTTTCATTAATATCTGATTTAATTAGCCAAGAAACTTCTTTTTTGCTACACTTTTAACATGAGTTTGTATGTTTTCATATTCCTGTTCGGCTCAGTGGTTGGAAGTTTTTTAAATGTCTGCATCTACAGGATACCGAGACAGATTTCCATAGTTTTTCCTTCTTCCTTTTGCCCCAGATGTAGCAAAAAAATTCCGCCCCATTATAATATACCCATTATTGGTTATCTTATATTGAAAGGAAGATGCAAATTCTGCCATGAGCCCATATCTTTCCGCTATCCATTTGTTGAAGCGCTTTCAGGGCTGGCAGCTTTAATCTCTTATTCAAGATGGGACTTTCCAGAAAATATTATATATTTTATTTTCATCTGTGCTTTGATTGTAATCACATTTATAGACATTGATTTTCAGATAATCCCAGACACTATCAGTCTGCCAGGCATTGTGCTGGGTTATCTTATATCGGTATTTATATTTAAAAGAGGCTTCATTGAGCCCCTGATAGCTCTTTTAATTGGAGGTGGAATTTTTTACGCTATTGGCAAGGGTTACGAACTGATAAAAAAGATCGAAGGGCTTGGTGGCGGAGATGTAAAGCTTATGGCAATGTTTGGAGCCTTTCTTGGGATAAAATCCATACCTTTTATTATTCTGATATCTTCTCTCACAGGGACTATGTTGGGGTTGTATCTAATGATTTTTAAAAAGAAAGACTCCAGGTTTGCTATCCCCTTCGGCCCCTTTCTCTGTTTTGGCGCTGTTACTTACATTTTTTGGGGGGAAAAAATCATAAACTGGTATCTAAATCTGCTATAATTTAAAAATATGGTGAGATCGTCAGGAAAAATAAGCACTGAGATAGTATTTGGTATTTTTTTACTTACTTTTTTTTCTATAGCTATATCCTTTATTGCTGCTATTAAGATTGTTGAAAAGCAGAGAGTTGAGATAGAATCTTTTAACATTCAACGCATATTTTATGAACTGGAAAGGGCTGACATTCAGTCGGCAGATAATATCAAACTTTTTCTCCCTTCGGGGCTTAACTATGCCTTATATGATCTGGGTAAAAAAGAGAAGCTTGCAGGCATAAATATATTAAACAAAGATGAGATTGGCATACGGGATCTAACAGTTTCTATTGAAAAAAGCGTTTTTTACCCATCCATAGTTGTAAAGAAAACTATAAACATTAAAAATGTCCCCTATCTTATAGCCCTGAAAAAGGATTTTGATGCAGAAAAAAATAATCTCAAAAATCTTTTTTTATTGTTCCTTCCCTTTGCAATGCTTTCTTTACTGACACTTACAGGTTTTACCTATGCCTATTACAGAAAAAGGATACTCTTGCCCTTTGAAAATCTAAAAAATGCCTATTCTCTGGTTACTGAGGAGAATCTGGATGTACATATTGAAGATACTAACGTAAAAGAGTGGGATCAGGTTTTCAAACATTTTAACGATATGATGGAAAGGGTGAAAAACTACAAAACCCGTCTGGAAAATAACATTCAGGAGCTTTATAGGGCAAACGAGGCGCTGAAATCTGCCCAGAATGAGATAATATTTTCGGAAAAAATGGCAACAGTAGGGAGACTATCTGCAGGGCTTGCCCATGAGATAGGTAATCCACTTACAAGCATAATGGGTTATATATCCTATCTAAAAGAAAATGCTCGAAATGAAGAAGAAAAAGAGATACTTGCTCTGATTTATAAAGAGACCGAAAGAATAAACAGAATAATAAAAGACCTGCTTAACTTTGCCAGATCCAGAACAGATGATGGTATCTCTGTGTGCAATAGCTATGATATAATTACTGATGTTATAAGGCTTCTTAATCCACAGAAGGATTTCAAGAAGATTAGGCTTATAAACAACATAACTGAAGGGGTGGCGGTGGTTTTTTCAGGTGAAGAGCTAAAGCAGGTACTGCTGAATATACTCATAAATGCTGTGGATGTAAGTCCAGAAGGCGGAAAAATCACTCTCGATGCGGTGAAGGATGAAAAATTTTATACCCTGTCGGTAACTGATGAAGGTGGTGGAGTGCCTGAAGAGATAAAGGACAAAATATTTGACCCCTTTTTTACCACCAAGCCTGTGGGGAAAGGTACTGGGCTGGGACTCTCAGTAGTTCACAGCCTTGTTAATCGTTATGGCGGTAAAGTTTATTTTGAGAATTATGAAAAGGGAGCAATATTTTACTTACAGCTTAAAATATTTGAGGAAAGCCGATGATAAAGGTGCTGGTTGTTGACGATGAGTTTAGCATAAGACACATGCTTAAGACCATACTTGAAAAATCTGGGTATGAGGTAGATCTCGCTGAGGATGGGGAGATCGGTCTCGAAAAACTGAAGAGCGATATATACGATATTGTGCTTTGCGACATTAAGATGCCAAAACTTGATGGATTCCAGTTTCTTGAGGAGATAAAAAAGCAGAGAATAAAGGTTACACTGATTATGATGACCTCCTATGGTTCAGTTGATATTGCCGTTCAGGCTATAAGAAGAGGCGCCTATGATTATATCTCCAAGCCATTCAGCTCTGATGAGGTGATAATAGCTCTAAAGAAAGCTGAAGAAAGGGAAAGATTGATTAAAGAAAATGAGCTTTTAAGAAATCAGAAAAACAATGAATTCTTAAAAGATCTGGTAATAGAAAGTCAGGCGATGAAAGAAGTTATTAGAGCCATTGATAAAGTAGCTCCTTACCGCCAGCCAGTATTAATCTACGGTGAAAGCGGAGTTGGCAAGGAGATAGTTGCAAGACTGATACACCAGAAAAGCGAAAGAGCTGAAAACCCTTTTGTTGCCATTAACTGTGCAGCCATTCCTGAAAATCTTCTGGAAAGCGAGCTCTTTGGTTACGCAAAAGGTGCCTTTACAGATGCTTCAAAGCCCAAACGAGGACTTCTTGAATTTGCCCATGAGGGCACATGCTTTCTGGATGAGATATCGGAGATGAAAGAGGGGCTTCAGAGCAAGCTTTTAAGATTTCTGGAAGATGGAGAGATAAGAAGAATTGGAGATCTTAAAACCATAAGAGTAGATGTAAGAATTATCTCGGCTACAAACAAAGATTTAAAAAAGCTTATAGAGAGCGGAAAGTTCAGAGAAGATCTTTATTACCGATTGAATGTTATACCTATCTATGTCCCGCCTCTCAGGGAAAGAAAAGAAGATATAAAGTTATATCTGAAAAGAGAGCTTGAGAAGCATGGAAAATATATATCCGATCAGGCAATGGAGGTATTGTTATCTTATCGCTGGCCTGGAAATTTTAGAGAGATGAAAAATTTTGTTGAGAAAACAGTTATATTCAATACGGGAGAGAGGTTGGATATAGAAGACCTGCCTGAATATATGTTTGACAAAGATGAAAAGGAGAGAGAGGAAGAAAATAAAGACACCAATATAGTTTCTCTCAAAAAGGCCATTGAAGAGATGGAAAAGAGTTTTATAAAGCGGGCTTTACAGATTACTGGTGGCAACAGGCTTAAAGCATCAAAGCTTCTGGAAATTAGCCCGAGGTCATTGCATTACAAGATTAAGGAATACAACATTGAGTAAATCTGGAGGTATCAGATGGTAATTAATGATTTCAACTGGAAGATAGGAGGAGAGGCAGGAGAAGGGATAATGGTTACGGGGCTGATGTTCTCCAAGATCTGCACAAGAATGGGGCTTCATGTTTACAATTATCCCGAATATCCCTCAAGAATAAGAGGTGGACACAACTGCTATCAGGTGAAGGTTAAAGATAAAATGCCCGTTTTTGCGGAGAGAAAGATTGATATGCTGGTGGCTCTAAATAAAGAGACCATAGAGCTACATCTGGAAGAGATGAAAGATAGGGGTATCATAATTGCCGATTCCCATCTAAAAGATATAAGCTTCCGTTTCGGAAATATCTTTTATCTCCCAATGGATGATCTTGCAAAAGAGGCAGGTGGAAAGATTACTAAAAACAATGTTGCACTGGGTGCATCCTTTGCTTTTATAAATGTTTCCCTTGATCTGGTGCTCGAAAGTGTGAGAAAAGCCTTTAAAGACAAGGGTAAAGATGTGATAAATATGAATGAGAAGGCAGTAACTTTAGGCTATAACTATGTGAAAGAAAATTTTACCGGGCAGTTTAATTATGCTCTTTCAAAGATTTCTGATACAAAAAATATGGTAGTTACAGGGAATGAAGCCATTGCTATGGGTGCCATAAAGGCAGGGTTAAAACTTTATGCCGCCTATCCGATGACGCCAGCATCTTCAATTCTACATTTTTTAGCTCCCCTATCACAAAAATATAAGATACTTGTTAAACATACAGAAGATGAAATTGCAGCAATTCTAACTGCCATAGGTGCCAACTTTGCCGGGGTAAGGGCAATGGCAGGCACTTCGGGAGGGGGTTTTAGCCTTATGTCAGAGGCTCTTGGAATGGCAGCTATCACAGAGACGCCGCTTGTGCTTGTTGAAGCCATGAGACCGGGACCAAGTACTGGTATGCCCACATGGACCAGCCAGGCAGATCTTAGATTTGTTATGCATGCCTCACAGGGAGAGTTTTTAAGATGCATTCTTACGCCTGGAGATGTTTCTGAAGCATACCAGCTTATTCAGCTTGCCTTTAATATTGCGGAAAAATATCAGATACCAGTTATTTTGATGAGCGACAAACTGCTCTCAGAAAGCTCCCAGAGTGTTGACAGGCTTGACCACCTGGATATTAAGATTGAGAGAGGTAAGATATTAAAAGAGGTTCCTGAAGGGTATAAAAGATATGATTTGACTATAGAAGATGGCATATCATTCAGAGCTCTCCCGCCTGCAAAAAATGGCATGCAGCTGGCAAACAGTGATGAGCATGACGAATACGGTCTTGTATCCGAAGAGGCTCATGAAAGAAACAGCATGCTTGAAAAAAGATTTAAAAGGCTTGAACTGCTAAAAAAAGATCTGCCCAAGCCAAAAATCTATGGCGATGAGGCTCCTGATGTCTCGATTATTGGTTTTGGTTCTATAAAGCTACCTGCCCTTGCAGCAATGAATATTTTAAAAGAAAAGGGGATCAAGGTTAATTTTCTACATTGTTTATGTCCGTTCCCATTTGTAGGAGAGCATTATCTGGATTTCATAAATTCAGCTAAGATTCTTATATCTGTGGAAAACAATTATACAGGTCAGCTGGCATCGATTATTCAGGAAAACCTCTGCATAAAGATTAATCATCGAATTCTTAAAGACGATGGCAGACCCTTTTTCCCGGACGAGTTAGCCGAGAATATTTTAAAAATTTATAAAGGAGAAAGCCTATGAAAGATAATCCAAAATTTAATACATATCAAACACCTTCTTGGTGTCCCGGCTGTGGTAATTTTGGCATCTGGTATGCGCTGAAAAATGCCTTTCTTGAGTTAGGTTTTGACAACAGCGATGTTACGATGATATTTGGAATAGGATGCTCAGGCAACCTGTCCAATTTTCTTAAGGTATATGGCTTTCATTCTATTCATGGTCGAACTCTCCCTGTGGCAACAGGCATAAAGCTTGCCAACCACAATTTAAATGTGATAGCCACTTCTGGAGACGGAGATGGACTGGGAATAGGTATCGGACATTTTATCCATACCTGCAGGAGAAACATTGATATTACTTACATAATTCACGACAACAGGGTTTACGGATTAACTACAGGACAGACTGCACCCACAAGTCCGAAAGGTTTTCAAACCAAATCAACCCCCTTCGGGGTTATTGAGGAGCCCGTTAATCAGCTTGCACTGGCAATTATACAGGGAGCCACATTTGTAGCAAGAGGCTATTCAGGCGATATAGACCATCTTGCCTCATTGATTGTTCAGGCTATTAATCACAAAGGCTTTTCTGTAGTAGATGTCTTACAGCCCTGTGTAACCTTTAATCCGGGCTATTCCTATCCTTTTTATAATCCGAGAGTTTACAGGCTTGAAGATACAGGTCATAATCCTGCTGATTTTGAATCTGCTCTAAAAAAGGCATTTGAAAACGGAGATAAGATACCCATAGGAGTGTTTTATAAAACGAGAAAACCAACCTATGAGGAGAGCTCTCTCGAATTAAAGGACAAACCCTTAGCTGATTATGATCTGGAAAATATATCTGTTGAAGAGCTATTTGAGGAGATGAGGTAGCTATAATTTTATAAACCTTTGAAAAAATTCATAGGCATAGTCTCGAAGCAGGGCAAGCTGATTTCTGTCCATTAAATTCTCATAATCTTCAGGGAACCAGTCTTTTATTATCTCTTCTGTTACCTCTATGTGATACTGAAGCCCGAATATTCTGTCTTTAATAGAAAAAGCCTGATTTTTGTAATTCTCATTAAATGCAAGTCTTTTAGCATCCTCTGGAAGCAAAAAAGTATCCTGATGCCATTGAAAGACCTTTAATTTTTCTGGAAAAATATTAAAAACAGAGCTCTCTTTAGCCTCCTTTGTGTGAGTTATCTCGTACCAGCCCAGCTCTTTTATCTGTCCTCTATAAACCATACCGCCCAGTGCTTCTGCAATAAGCTGAGCCCCCAGACAGATGCCCAAAATTTTTGCATTTCTGCTATAGCATGTCCTGATAAAATGCAATTCCTTGTCAATAAAGGGATATCTCTGTTTCTCGTAAACACCCATGGGTCCACCCATTATAATCACCACATCTTCAGCTGTTACATTTGGAAACTCAAGAGAATCAGCCATCAGAGTCTTGCATTCTCTGTCTCCCACAAACTCTTTAAAAAGTCCGGCTCCTTCCTCCTCAACATGTTTAACTACATAAAACATATTTTTATCTCTCCTTTAAAGAAATCAATTAAAGAATATTTCTGCAAATCATATGCCATCTTTTTTATTTACAATAAACGCATGTTTCTAATTGTTTTAAAATGGTTAACATTGTTTTAAAAAAAGCTTGACATTAAAAAGTAAATCATATATATTACCTTTACGTAAACTGTAAGGAGGTGTCTATGGCAACAATGAATTATCCAAAAAAGGTTGTTCTGGGAGATATTACCGTTAGAGATGGCTTCCAGCATGAAGAAAAGTTTATACCCACAGAGGCTAAGATCTGGGTTGCAGAAGAGCTCGTTTTAGCAGGGTTTAGAAGGATTGAAGTTACCAATTTTGGTAATCCCAAGGGGATGCCCCAGTTTAAGGATGCGGAGGAAGTACTAAAGGGGATCAGAAACAGTAAGAGAATTGCCCATCTTATAAAAGATGTGGAGATTACAGCCGTTACAATAAGGGAAAAGGCTGTTGAAAGAGCTATTCAGGCAAGAAAAGAAGGATGGGGACCGGACAGAATACTACAGATGGTATCAACCAGCGAGTCTCATCAGTATAAAAACTCAGGGCTTACACACAAAGAGTACTGGGAAATGACCGAAAAATGCATTAAAGAAGCAAAAGAAGTTGGAATGAAGTTTAATGGCACGGTCAGCACAATCTGGGGCTGTCCTATAGAAGGACCTACGGAGCTAAAAAAGGCAGTAGAGTTTACTAAAAGATATCTGAGTCTTGGAGCCGATGATATTGAACATGCAGACCATGATGGCTCAGCTCCACCAAATAAGGTTTATGAGTATTTCTCAATGGTTCTTGATGAGATTCCAGATACCACAAAACATATTGCCCATTTTCACACAACCAGAGGCTGGGGGCTTGCCAACGTGCTGGCTGCGCTTCAGGCAGGAATCACCCATTTTGAATCAACCTGCGGTGGCATAGGTGGGCAGCCTGCTAATTTTGTTGATGGTGTTCCAGTTTCAGGAACAGGGGAATATTATTATAGAGACCCTAACATTGTGGGGCTGGTTTCAACGGAAGATATGGTAGTAATGATGGATGAGATGGGGATAGAAACAGGTATTGATGTGGACAGATTACTTAAAATAGGTCAGATGGTAGAAAGAATAGTGGGGAGAAGATTGAGGTCCGAATCCATTAAGACAGGTAGAATTCCTAAGGGACCAACAGAGTTTCTTGATGAAGATGCCAAAAGAAAATTAGGAAAAATATAATATCAAAACTCAGGGCGGGGACAGACTCCCCGCCTATTATCTCGCCTTAATCTCCTGTTCCATAATTGCTTAAAGATCCTTTTTCATATATAATCATAAATTATGGAAAAATTTTATATTGAAACCTATGGTTGCCAGATGAATGAGGCAGATTCGGAATATATGGCTTCTATCCTTATGGCAATGGGATTTGAAAAGGTTGAGGATCCCTCCGATGCATCTCTCATTCTTGTAAATACCTGTAGTATCAGGGATAAGGCAGAGAAAAAGGTGCTGAGCTTTCTTGGACGGGTTTACCCCTTTAAAAAGAAGAACAGCTCTATCTTAGCAGTCTGCGGCTGTGTGGCAAGGCAGGAGGGAGAAAATCTCCTTAAAAAAGCGCCCTATCTCGATATTATCTTTGGTCCTCATCATATTAATTATCTACCAGACTTTGTAGAGAGAGCTAAAAATAATCAGAAAGTCGTGGAGGTAGAAGACAAAAATATCATAGACAGGGATTACAGGATACTGAAAACAGAAGGAATCCGTGCTATGATACCCATAATGCAGGGCTGTGACAACTTCTGTAGCTTCTGTATAGTTCCATACGTAAGAGGCAGGGAGGTGAGTAGACCTGCTGATGAGATAATTAATGAGATTAAAAGGCTTACTGATCTTGGTGTTAAAGAGGTTATGCTGCTCGGGCAGAATGTAAACTCCTACGGTAAAGATCTTTCTCTCAAAGATGGTTTTGTAGATCTTATTGAAAAAGTTGCAGATATAACAGCCATTGAAAGGATAAGATTTACCACCTCTCACCCCAAAGACCTTACTGAAAAACTGATCGAATCCTTTAGACAGGTGAAAAAGCTTATGCCCCATATACATCTTCCCCTTCAGTCTGGCTC
>JBEQAF010000075.1:0-10591 GCA_041640455.1 bacterium | reverse complement strand
GAAAAGCTTCTTGTAGATGGTATTGATGTCTCTGGAAAAGCCATACATGATACTGCCTGTAAGCTTGAACATTATCTTAAGGAAGGTATTGAGGACAAGGTCTGCACCCTGCTCGGACATCCAAAAACCTGTCCCCATGGCAAGCCTATTCCTCCAGGTCCCTGCTGTAAGCTAAATATTAAGGTGGGTGACAAATATGTGGTTGCCTTAAGCAGTCTTAAATTCGGACAGAAGGGGAAGATTGTATATATACAGGGGATTGCTGAAAAAAATCTTCAGAGTCTTTCGAGTCTCGGGATTTTACCGGGCGCAACCATCATGGTTAAACAGACCTTTCCATCTTATCTTTTTGCCATTGGCAATTCGGAGTTTGCGGTAGATAAAACGGTAGCCGATGCTGTTTATGTGAGAATAGAAAAAGATTAATATGCCAAAGGTAGTTCTTTTAAATCCTGAGATCCCTCAGAATACCGGGAATATTGGAAGGCTTTGCGTAGGTACAGATACGGAGCTCCATCTGATAAGACCTTTTGGATTTTCAATTACAGACAGGCATCTAAAAAGGGCGGGGCTTGATTACTGGGAACATCTAACACTTAAAATTCATGACTCCTTTGATGATTTTGTTGCATCTGCTGATGGAAATCTATACTTCTTCTCATCAAAGGGGAAAAATTTTTACACCCAGATAGATTACCAGGAAGGGGATTATCTTATATTCGGCTCAGAAACCAGAGGTTTCCCTGAGTTTATATTTAATCAGTTTGAAGACCGTATCTATACCATACCCATGTTTGGCAAGGTAAGATGTATTAATCTTTCAAATGCAGTCTCTATCGTGCTATACGAAGCTCTAAGAAGATTAAGGGGTTTTTGAACTGATATTTTCAAATATATTTTCTTCTTTTTCAATCCTTACCTCTATCTTTTTTTCAATACTTAAGGCAAGATTGGATCGGTCATAGATCTCAAACTCCTCATCGGAGATTACCTTTGCCTGCTTCATACGTTTCAGAATTCTTTTTGCCCGTATCTCGGTGCGCTCCACATTCTTTAAGGGATTAAATATTTTCGGGCTTGGGAGAAGAGAAGCAAGAATGGCAGCTTCCAGCGGATTTATTGCAGAAGGATGCTTGTTGAAATAATAGTAACTGGCGTTATTAATGCCATAGACGAGAGGTCCGAACTCCACAGCATTTAAATAGAGCTCAAGTATTCTTGTTTTGGAAAGCTCCTTTTCAAGCAAAAAGGCGATAATAAGCTCCTTAACCTTTCTAATTATTGATTTCTCTCTTGAGAGATAGAGATTTTTTGCTAACTGTTGGGTTATAGTTGACCCACCTCTAACGTATCTGCCCACTTCAAGGTTTTTTCTCATGGCAGATTTAAGGGCTTCGTAATCTACCCCTTTGTGACTGAAAAATTTGGCATCTTCTGACAATATAACTGCCCATTTAACATAGGGGCTTATGTTCTGCCAGGGAGTATATCGTTTATTTTTAGGACCTACAATAAAGGAGTAAGGTTTTTTTTTCCAGTCATATACTGTTATTTCTATTGAACTGGAAGGCGATTTAATAGCTTTGATTTGATGGTACATAAAAAAGCCATAACCCAGCACTGAGGTTATGGCTAAAACCGTTAATAATAGAAAAAATTTAAAAAATCTCATTTAAAAAAAACAAAGGTCACCATTATAAAAATAGGTATTAGTATACTTACTGACCATGTCATATATCCGAAGAAGGAAGGCATCTTTATGTCATTCTCTTCGCATATAGCCTTGACCATAAAATTGGGTCCATTTCCTATATAGGTATTTGCACCCATAAATACAGCACCAGTTGAGATAGCCTTTAAATAAATCTCCGGAACTCCAACTATCAGATTATTAGTAATCCCCTTTGCAATAGCAACGCTTTGCGCTGTAGCCATGAATACCAGATAGGTTGGTGCATTGTCAAGAAAGCTGGATAATGTTCCTGTAATCCAGAAAAACTGCCATGGCTCACTAATGCCTAACTGGCTTCCATTTACTTCAAGCATTTTCATAACCGGTATCATGGTCACGAAGATGCCGATAAAAAGTAGGGCTACCTCAATAATTGGATGATAGGTAAAGGCGTTTTCTTCCCTGAGTGTAATTGGTGTAAAGTATATGGACATTAATGCTGCAGCTATCATAACCGATTCCCTAAAAAGAGGCGGCAGAAAGAATGAGGATATCACCATAAGCAGAAAGAGAAGATTTCTTTTTCCCTTAATCTCAAGACGTTTTGCCGAGATAGGCATAGCTTTTTTTAAGTTATCTGGATCTTCTTTCTTCAAAAAATAATTATCTAAAAGGAAAAATATTGTTATCAGTATGAAAAGGGTAACTGCCCAGATTATAATGAGCTTAAAGGTCCAGAAAAAAGGCACACCCTTTAAAAAACCAAGAAAAAGAGGCGGGTCGCCCAGAGGTGTTAATAGTCCGCCTATGTTAGAGACAAGAAAAATAAAGAAAATAAATATGTGAACCACATGTTTACGCCACTGATTGGCTCTGATAATGGGTCTTATTAGCACCATGCTTGCACCGGTAGTTCCAATAAAGCTGGCAACTGAAGCGCCTATTAAAATTAACAGAGTATTAAGCTTTGGTGTCCCTCTGGAACCGATTCTTATTACTATGCCTCCTGCTATAACAAATAAGGAACCCAGAAGAATGATAAAAGATAGATACTCACCCAGCACATGAAACAGCAGTGATGACTTTTTTGTTGCCACTATTATACCTGCTGGAATGGCAAGAGCTATGGCAACCAACCCGTACCTTTTGCTCCACCACTCTGCATTTATGAGCGGTACAATGGCAATAGAAAGAAGCATGACAACAAAAAATATTCCGCTCCAGAGAGGAAAACTGATAGCTTCGCCTGACTCAGATGCAAAAGCCATGGCAGGCAGAAAAGACAAAAACACACTTGAGATTAAACATTTAACCCTCATACTTCCCCCAAAAAAATATTAATAAATCATTCTTGATAAAATGCCAGTTTTTAGATTATCTTCTATCTTTTTGACTTCTTCGATATGCTCCAAAGCTTTAAATATCTTTTTCTTCTCATTTTCAGAGCTTACTATACCCTTAACTAAAAGAGTTCCATCTTCTTTCATAAAAAAATTTACTTTGGCATTATGGGTAATACCCAGTCCAAAAAGGATTATCTCAGCCCTTTTTTCTATGAGCTTGCATTTTAATATAGGAACAGATTTATCGAAATCTTCCTGTGAAAAATATTTTTTAACATAGTTTTCTATGGTCTCCAACGCATTATTAAGGGGAACATGGCTCAGGTTTATAATAAAATGGTAAAGGGTGGGGTCAAAGATATCTCTGTCAAAATAGTATTCAATAAACTTTCTCTTTTCATTGTCCATCTTCTGAATAAGATTAAGCGCATCGTCATAATTCAGATTCTTAACTTCCGAAATAGCCTTTACTCTTTCTTCAAGACTTCCCACTATCTGAAGGCTCAAAACATTAGGGATATTTTCAAGAATAATATTGGCGCCTCTTCCGACAAAAATTACATTATTTTTTAATGAAAGACTGTATATGGTGGCTAAAAGATTGACCTTATAAAAGTTTTTGTTACTCATCAGGGCAGATACCCTCTCAATGAGCTCTGGCGCCACCTCTTCCTCATCACCAAAATATTCAAGACAGTGCTTTACCTCATCACCG
The DNA here is from genome assembly GCA_041640455.1 of bacterium. Taxonomy (GTDB): domain Bacteria; phylum CALINM01; class CALINM01; order CALINM01; family CALINM01; genus JAOAGA01. The sequence goes on along the minus strand of JBEQAF010000075.1, from coordinate 6,861 downwards.
ATTATACTGCAATAAGACTTATCCACATATGTATAGCCCAGCCTTTCCGAAAGCTCCTTTGCAAAAAGAGTTCCTCCAGAGCCATAGGGTCTTGAGATCGTAATAATTGCCATTTCTTCCTCCCTGAATTAGTTTAATTTCCAAATTCTATGCTTTTTTAAAAACGTAGACAAGATTAATTTTTTATCGTCAAAATCTAAAAAAATGTTAACTGGTAGTAAATATCTACAAAATATCCATATTGTATTGACAAGTAAAAAAACATAGGGTAAATTTAAAACAGTGTTATGAGATTTTTCATTGTAACTATCTTATTATTCTGCTTCTGGTTTTTGCTTTCAGGGGAGACCAATTTAATCTTAATCTCTTCTGGTGTAATATCAAGCCTTTTTGTTGCCTATCTTTCTGGAGACCTATTAATATCTGAAGGCGAGCTTAGAAAAAGCTTAATACGATATCTAAGGTTTCTCAAATATATTCCCTATCTTTTATGGCAAGTAATCCTTTCAAATATTGATGTGGTTTACCGGGTTTTGCATCCCAGGCTTCCTATCGATCCTGTAATTTTTAATTTTAAGACAAGACTTAAATCGGAGTTCTGTATTGTAACCTATGCAAACTCCATCACTCTCACGCCGGGAACTGTAACCATTGAGGTGAACAAAAAAGGCGAGTTTCTGGTACACGCACTGTCATCAAAATATGCAGAATCTCTTCTGGAGGGTGAGATGGAAAAAAAGATTATGGAGATAGAGGGTGTTTGATACAGCGCTACTTTTGCTAATTCTGGCTGCCTTTCTGGTGGTCTACAGAGCTCTCAAGGGACCAAGAGTTTTTGACCGCATGCTTGCCATTAATTTTATCGGCACAAAGGCAGTTATAATCCTTGCATTAATAGGTTTTGCCTACGAAAGACCGCATTTTCTCGACATCGCGCTTCTGTATGCCCTTATAAACTTTGTGGCAACCATTGCATTTTTAAAATACAGAGCAACGGGAAAGCTGGGATGAGTATATTTCGTGAGATTATTGCTGGTTTTTTTGTTTTCTCAGGCTGTTTTTTCATAGTAGTAGCTTCAATAGGGATTGTAAGACTTCCTGACTTTTACACAAGAGTTCATCCTGCTGGAAAAGCCGATACGCTCGGTCAGATAATGGTGCTTATAGGGCTAATGGTATATGAGGGACTCTCTCTGATAAGTGTGAAACTTCTTTTTATTATTATCTTTATTCTGATTGCCAACCCTACTGCTACTCATGCCCTTGTTAAATCTGCTTATATAAGCGGTTTAAAACCATTGGGCAGGGATAAAGATAATGTTTGATGTATTTCTCTTAATACTTTTAATTATTTTTGCCATCTACTCGGTCAGAGAAAAGGATCTATTAAGCTCCATAATAATTTTGAGCGGCTTCAGTCTGATGATGACCATTCTGTGGACCAGATTAAACGCTGTGGATGTGGCTTTTACTGAGGCTTCGGTAGGTGCTGGAGTATCAACGGTAATCTTTCTTGCCGCAATAAGCAGAACAAAAAGAGAAGAGGAGGTAGGGCAGGGGAGAAAAAGATTTGATTTTTATAAAATAATCTCACTTTTTATTGTTATCCTGACAGGACTTGTACTTGCTTATGGTACCTTTGACATGCCTCCTTTCGGAGACATTGAGGCGCCTGTGAACACAGTGCTTGCTCCGAGATATATTTATGGCTCCGTGCCAGAACTGGGAATCAAAAACTTTGTTACATCCATACTTGCCAGCTATAGAGGCTATGATACCTTAGGCGAAACAACGGTAATTCTAACCGCAGGCATATCGGTGGTTATACTTTTGAGGCGAAAGGAGCTGTAATGATTATAGAGTTTATAACCAGAAAGATGATCCCCTTTATTCAGCTCTATGCGCTCTATGTGGTTGCCCATGGGGATCTCGGTCCTGGCGGTGGTTTCCAGGGTGGTGTTATATTCGGTACATCCATAATTCTCTATATAATTGTTTTCGGAATGGAGAAAGGGAAAAGGCTTCTACCTTTAAAAATAACTGATTTTCTTGGCTCTCTTGGTGTTCTGATTTACGCAGGTGTTGGTATTCTTTGCATTGTCTTTGGTGGAGAATATCTCGAGTACACGAAGCTACCTTTTAAAAACCCCCATCTGGCGGCACATCTGGGCATTTTTGCCATTGAAACTGGGGTAGCAATAACAGTATCGGCTGTGATGGTAGTTTTTATATTTGATATAGCAAGGAAAAAGGATGTCTGATTTTATACTTTCTAAATTTAACTACTGGGCTTCCATCCTCCTTATGATGATCGGTATGTATGGCATGATTGCCAAAAAAAATCTTATTAAAAAAATTATCGGGATGAACATCTTTCAGGTATCAGTATTTCTGTTTTATATCTCCATGGGGAAGGTAAAAGGTGGAACAGCCCCCATATTCTGGGAGAAGGCAGTTATTTATGACAATCCCATCCCTCATGTGCTCATTCTTACTGCCATAGTGGTTTCCATCAGCACCACAGCAGTAGCACTGTCAATCATAATAAGAATTTACAACTGTTTTCGCACCGTAGAGGAGAATAAAATTCTGGAAACACTCGCAAACGATGAAAATCAGAGTGGAAACAACCAATGATTGTATATATTATTCTGATCCCTCTGGTAACTGCCATAATAATTCCTCTTTTTGGTTTTATAAACAAAAAATTACCTTTTTACGTTACCCTGCTTTCAGCTTTTACAAATTTTATTCTTGTAATAAGAACAGCCAAAAAAATTTTTAGCTATGGAACGGAAAGATATTTTTTTGGTGGCTTTGAAGCGCCCTTTGGAATAGAGTATGTGGTTGATGGTCTGAATTCAATAATCCTGATAATTATCTCCTTTATGTTTTTCATTATTACCGTATACTCCAAACGGAGCCTTGAAAAGGAGATTGAGAACAGGAGACTGCCACTCTTTTATGCCCTTTACACTCTTTTCTATACGGGCATTCTTGGAATAGTCATAACAGGAGATATTTTTAATCTCTATGTCTTTATTGAGATAGCCTCTCTTAGCAGCTACACGCTCATAGCTATGGGGCAGAAAAGAAATGCTCTTATGGCAAGCTACAACTACCTGATTTTGGGCACCATCGGGGCAACCTTTATCCTTATTGGCATTGGCTATCTCTTTATGGCAACGGGATCTCTTAATATGGCAGATATTAAGCTAAGAATAGTGCCACTGTATCATTCAAAGATGGTAAGAACAGCCTTTGCCTTCCTGACTTTAGGACTTATGCTTAAGCTTGCACTATTTCCGTTACATGTCTGGCTTCCGAATGCCTATTCCTATGCCCCTTCTGCTATGGGGGCATTGCTTGCCGCTACGGGAACAAAGGTGAGCGCCTATGCGCTAATTAGAATACTCTACTCAGTGTTTACCATAGAGTTTGATATGAAGATTATCCCCTTTAACCAGATATTTCTTTTAATATCGCTTGTGGCTATACTGGCTGGGTCAACCCTTGCGCTGGCTCAAACAAATTTAAAAAAGATGCTTGCCTACTCAAGCATAGGGCAGATAGGTTATATAACTCTTGGCATATCTCTTTCAAACGCCACCTCTCTTCAGGGGAGCGTACTTCACATTTTTAACCATTCACTGATGAAAGGCGGTCTTTTTCTTATAGCTGGCGGGATTTTCTATAAACTGAACATTGAAAACATTTATGATATGAAGGGGATATCAAAACGTATGCCCTATAGTATGGCTTTTTTTGTTATTCTTACCCTTTCAATGATAGGCATGCCATTTACTGTTGGGTTTTTAAGCAAATGGTATCTCATACTGGGGGCTATTGAGGTAGGCAGATATTTTGTAATCCCGATAATAGTTATCAGCTCATTGCTCAGTCTTATTTATCTCTGGCGTCTGGTGGAGATATCATTTAACAGTGATGTTGATAAAAAAGAGATATCCGAGATGCCTGTATCAATGATGGTTCCAGTGATAATAATATCTCTATTAACAGTATTTCTCGGAGTTTTTAGCGATATACCTATCTCTCTTTCGAGAGAGGCTGTAAAAATTATACTTGGTAGCTAATTATGTATGAAATAGACAAATTTTTACCTTTAATGATCCCTCTTACGGCGCTTTTAGCCGTACCGCTCATATATTTTTTTAGAAATCAAAGAGATATCAGAGATGGGGTATCAGTTCTGGCACCGGGCACCATGTTTGCCCTTGCTTTTTTAGTATTTAAAAACTTTTATCAAAATAAAGAACCTTTATTTATCCACATTCTGGATATAACCCCTACTGTATCCCTTCAGTTTAGAGTAGATGGAGCCTCCATACTCTTTTCACTGATAGCCTCCTTTCTCTGGATTATTACTACCATCTATTCAAGGGGCTACCTTGGGGGGCTAAGGGAAAAAAAACAGACCAGCTTTTATGCCTATTTTGCCCTTACTCTTTTTGCAACCCAGTCTCTGGCTTATTCTGGGAATCTGATTACCACATTTATATTTTATGAGCTAATCACTCTCTTTACCTATCCGCTGGTTACTCATAAAGGCTCTGATGAGGCAATAAAGGCAGGAAGAAAATATTTTGCCTATCTGATCGGCACATCTCTCATATTTTTTCTTACAGCCATTGTGCTAACCTTAAGTCTTAAAGGCGAGATGAGCTATAAGGAAACTGGCATCTTCGACGGCAGCGAAAGTGTAGAGATGCTTCTTTTAATTTTTCTTTTCTTTCTTTTTGGAGTGGCAAAGGCGGCAATAATGCCAGTTCACGCCTGGCTTCCCGCAGCCATGGTGGCTCCCACTCCTGTTAGTGCCCTTTTACATGCAGTTGCTGTAGTAAAGGCGGGTGTATTTGTGCTATACAGGGTATTTAATTTTGTATTTACTCCAGATATAATTGCGGGATTTAATGGTCATTTTATTGCCCTTACCTTTTCAGCCATAACCATTGTTGTTGCGTCAATGATTGCTCTAAGGCAGGATAATTTAAAAAGAAGACTTGCATACTCAACCATATCTCAGCTTTCATACATAATATTTGGCTTTTCGCTTCTAAACAGCCATGCCCTTACAGGGAGTCTTTATCATCTTATTATGCACGCCTTTGGAAAAATAACTCTATTTTTTTGCGCTGGTTCAATCTATGTAACCACCCATATCTCTGAGATTTCTAAGCTTGATGGGATTGGAAAGAAACTTCCCATTACCATGTTTTGCTTTGCCATAGGCAGTCTTTCTATGATAGGAATGCCTCTTTTTGGAGGTTTCGTGAGCAAATACTATCTTTTAAAAGGCATTGCCTATTCAGATTATCAGCTGCTTTTTGCTATATTTGGCATAAGCACTTTACTTAATGCGGCTTATTTTCTGCCCATAGTCTATGCTGCATTTTTCAAACCCCCTAAGGAAGAGATCCATCTTGAGGCTAAAGAATCACAAAGATCTATGGAGTTTGCCCTTTCCATTACAGCTTTGGGCACTATAGTTTTATTTTTTGTGCATGGATTTTTCTACCCCTTAATAGGAGTTTAGCGTGGCAAGGGATAAAAAAATCAGGCAAAAAACTATTATTCTCACAGTATTTTTTACAGTTTTTCTGGCTTTATTTGAGCTTATTATGAAGGGTAAGAAAGTCCATTTTGCTGTGGAAAAGATCCCCGCTTTTTATGCAGCCTTAGGCTTTTTAGCATCCTTTTTGATAATTCTCGTTGGGTTAATTATGAAAAAAATTGGGCTTAAGAGGGATGAGGACTATTATGATTAGCCCCTTCCTGATATTTTTTATTGGCGCAGTTATCTATCTTGTTCTTCCCAAAAGGGTGGGCAAGCTTATTTTGCTTTCCATTCCTTTTTTTGCTTTTATCTCATATCTTGGCTTAAAAGAAAAGACAATAGAGCTTAGTTTTCTCCGAGAAAAGATAGTATTGTATAACCTGGACGTTCTTAGCTACCCCTTTTTTATAGTCTTTATCATTATTAGCTTTCTGGGATTTTTATACGGCTTTCATGAAGATGATAAAAAAGATGACCTTTTCCCCTTACTTTATGCAGGTAGCTCAGTGGGGCTTTTGTGCTCAGGAGATTTTTTGACACTTTTTTTCTTCTGGGAGCTAATGGCTCTATTTTCTACTCTAATAATCTTGAATGCAAAAAAAGAGTCATCAAAAAAAGCAGGATTAAGATATCTCCTTGTTCATCTTCTATGCGGGTTTCTACTCTTTTGCGGGATTATGCTCCATTACAAAGTTCAGGGAAGCTTTGCATTCAGCCCACTAAATACAAACAGTCTCTCAGGTATTCTCATATTACTCGGATTTATCATAAATGCTGCTGTGCCTCCTTTCTCTGCGTGGCTTCCTGATGCTTATCCTGAAGCAAAGATAGGTGGTTCGGTTTTTCTCTCAGCCTTTACCACCAAAAGTGCAGTCTATGTGTTAATAAAATTCTTTGCAGGAAGCAAGATTCTTGTAATCCTTGGTTCCATAATGGCTGTTTATGGGGTAATCTATGCCTTTCTGGTACTTGACATGAGAAGACTACTTTCCTATCACATAATCAGTCAGGTAGGTTTTATGGTCACAGGGGTTGGAATTGGAACAGAGCTTTCCATAAACGGAGCCATATCTCATGCATTTACCCATATTGTTTACAAAGGACTGCTTTTTATGTCTGCAGGCGCCATTATCTTTTCTACTGGTAAAGAGAGACTAAAAGAGCTGGGAGGTCTGCTAAAAAATCATAAAGAGATATTTATATACTACATGATTGGAGCCCTATCTATCTCTGGAGCCCCTCTGCTATCTGGCTTTGTTAGCAAATCACTTACAATAACGGCTGCT
>JBEQAF010000074.1:0-10606 GCA_041640455.1 bacterium | reverse complement strand
GGTCTGAAAATAATAATGAATATTATGTTTTTTACTCAGAAGCTGACAGGATAAGAACAATTATTGATATATTTCAAAAACACAAAATAAAGGTCAGATATATTGATGTCAAGGAGATGATCACTCTGGCTCTCTACAGGGAGCTATATGCTGACGATAAACAGGTAAAATGCTTTTTTGATCTGGGTTATACGGATCTTAAGATGACATTTACAAAAGAAGACAGGCTAATATTTACAAGAACCATATCTTATGGTTCTAAACAGATTTTTGAAATTCTTAAAAACACGGTGAGCGAAGAAAATCTCATAGAGCTTTTTGCCTTTAAGGGACTTAATGATGAGCTAATAGAAAAAATTCTCAGAGATTATATAGATGAGATGCTTAATGAGCTTTTAAGAACAGTAAAGTTTTTTACAGCCACCTTCAGGCTGGGAGAGCCATCAAATATGATATACAATGGTGGCGTATTTGCCATACCTGGTTTTCATAAATATATGTGTCAGAATATTCCTTATCCCTGCATATTAAACAATGTGCTGGACATTCTTGATTACAAAGAAAAAGGCTTGAGAGAAACAGGGTTTATGTTTAATTATGCAGTGGGGGCAGCCATAAGATGAAAAGGATAAATCTCATCCCCCGTGAACCATTGCTTCCCCTTAAAACCACCTACCAGAAATCCCTTACTTATCCGATTCTTCTCACAATAATAGTGTTTTATGGACTTAGCTTTGTTAAGGCAAAAAAAGAGCTTGATAGTATTAACAGATCTATTCTGGACACAAGATCGGAAATCCAAAATATTAAGGATATTATCATAAAAAAAACCAGCTATCTCGAAAAGGGTTCAGTTCTTGAAAGGGAGTTTCTGGCAGTAAAAGAGGATTATGAAGTTCTTAAAAAAAATATGGCTATAAAAGCTGTCCTTGGGCAACTTCCAAATATTACACCTGTAAATCTCTGGGTAGTATCCATAAGCTACTCTGGAGAAAGCGAAAAGGTTATTAACATTTCAGGCAAAGCCTTAAAAAAAGAAGAGATATTTCTTTTTCTTAGTAACTGTCAGAGTCTTGGAAAAAATACTGAGCTTATAGAGATAAATAAAGAAGGTAATATTTTTAATTTTAGCATTAAAGTTGATAGTTTATGACAGAAATAAAAAAGATTATTAAAGATCACAGAATAATGGTAATCGTTCTGACATTGGCAATAGTGTTTTATTATGCTGGTCAGTTTGCATTAAAACCCGTAACCAAAAAGATAATATCAGCAAAAGACGAGCTTGCGAGGCTAAACACCGAGAAGTCTAATCTGATAAAAGAGGTTGAAATGATTAAGGGCAAAGAGGAAGAGCTGAAAGAAAAGGAAAAGCGTTTAACCGAATATTTTATTCTAAAAAGCAAGATAGGCAATATATCAAACCACTCTAAATTTTTCAAAGACATCACAAATTTTGATAAAGTGAGCTTTATTTCGCTTAAACCAACGAAAAAAGAAAAGATATCTCACTATATTAAAATGGAGCTTACTCTGAATATAAGTGGCAGCTACCAAGATCTGGATAACTATATAAAATATCTTGACGGGCTTCCTTATATTATCAGTGTTAAAAAGCTTGATTTTTCAAAGACATCAGGAAAAAATATAAATATTTCAATGGTAATTGAAACGGTGGGAAGATGAAAAGGATCCTGATTATAACTGCTTTTTTCGTTCTTTTCTGCAATAGTTATGCAGAGGAGATTTTTGTTGGTTATCTAAAGCCTTATGTAAAAAAAGAACAAGATAAAACAATATTTAAAAGAAAGGATCCCACAGAGGAACCAATTATTTTTTTTAATAGAATTATGGGATCGGCTGGTTCTAAGGCGATCGAACTGGAAGGTGTGGAGCTAAAGGCTATACTGTATAATCCCAAACATAAGAGGGCATTTATTAATGATATGCTTCTTGCGGAGGGTGAAGGGTTTGATGGTTATACGATAAAAGAGATAAAAGAATCCGAGGTTACAATTACCAGAAATAATAAAAATTTTGTCTTAAAAATTGAAGAAGGGGACAAAAAATGAAAAAAATCTTATATTTTTTCATATACCTTTTTACTATAACCACAGCTTTTGCCCAGAACTCTAATGTGCAGGAAATTATTAACAGTAGTGATTTAAAATTTAACCTGACCTTTAAGACCCAGCCACTGGCTGATGTGATAAAAGTTTTAGCCATGCAGAGCGGGCTTAATGTTGTTCTTCCTGAAGGCATGACAGAAACGATTAATATTAGTTTTAAAGATGTGACAGTTAAAAATGCCCTTGATGTGCTTTTAGTATCAAGAGGCTATAGTTATAGGATAGAAGGTAATATTATAAGGGTATTTAAAGAGTCGGAGCTGAAAAAGCCAGTTGTGATGGAGGTAATTCCTCTTAAGTTTGCGCAGGCTCAGGTTGTTGGAAATATTTTATCCACCATGTTCACCATTAACAATATTCAGATAAATACCCCAACTAACTCACTGGTTATTAAAGGTGATCCAGAAGTAATCTCTGAAATAAAAAAAATGATAGCTCAGCTGGATGTTAAAACCAGACAGGTATTAATAGAAACAAGAATAGTCAATGCCAATGAGTCTTTTAGCAGAGATCTGGGTATACAGTGGGGCGGATTTTATAATTTAAATAATACCGGAGACAGAATTAATGTTTTTGGAAGCTCTGGTGGGTTTGCTGTAAATACACCCGGGCAGAACTTTGCAGTAAATCTTCCAACCCAGACAACACCTTTTGGTAGTCTGGGTATTACCATAGGAAACCTTGCAGGTAACAGAAGACTTGATTTAGCCCTCCAGATGGCAGAAGAGAAAGGCGTAGCTAAGATTGTCTCAACTCCAAAAATCCTTACCCTTGATAACAAAAGGGCAAGCATAAGAAGTGGTGCCACATTAAGAATTAGATCTATACCCGTTGGTTCTACTGTTACCAATACAACGGCAACCATATCAGAGATATCAACGGGTGTTGAACTTGGTGTTACACCCCAGATTGCTGGTGACGAAAATATTCTACTGACCCTTGATGTAACCCAGAGTGAGCCTAACTATGCAAGAACAGTGGAGAATATCCCTGAGGTGCGTGATCAGAAGGCTTCGACAACTATTCTGCTTAAAGATAACGAAACCATTGTGCTGGGTGGACTTTACAAAACCATAGAAGGGGAGACAGAGAGAAGAATACCATTTTTATCGGACATACCTTTTATAGGCTGGCTTTTTAAATCCAGAAGCAAGGAAAAAAGAAACGAAGAGCTTATAATCTTTATTACACCGAGGATAGTTAAGGAAACAGCCTCTCAACCTGTTTCAACTCCAGAAAATTAAGCCTTTTCTACCACAGGTTCTGCTTTTTTCTGAAATATTTTTTTAAAGCCCGATTTGATAATAAGAGCCAATATTTTTATTATGTTGAATTTATAAATACCCACAGGCCAGTTAAGCTCATCTTTGTAACAGATTGTGTGGATATTAATATCTCTTATCTCCCTTGATATTCTATCCCATTCCTTTTTCCCTTCTTCGCCCATCTCTAAAATCTCATCAATCTTTCGTATATAAGCCATAGCTGTTTTTGCCCTTTTATATACCAGATCTGCTATCTTTGGGGATATTAAACCGTATTTTTTCTTAAGCTCATTTAGTTTAATACCTGCCTCATAGGTGCTGAAAACGATCTCATCTCTGGTCATCCACTGGGTCTCATAATTAAGAAAATATTTCCATGAAAGAGCATTTTCCATCATAATCCTGTGTTCTTCTACAGTCCTGGCAAAAAATTTATAGCCGTGCTCCTCAGGATTCTCCCATACTGGTGAACCAGGATCCACATAGGGAGCAAGCGGTGAGATAAAGGGATAGAGTGTTTTATCCCTGCCGTATTTATTAAGGAGATAATCGCAATAATCTATGGTCTCCATAACTGATTTATAAGTCTGTTTGGGTAGTCCGGTCATAAAAAAGAGATCTATTCTCCTGCAATTGTTTTTTATAAGAGCATTAAGGGATCTTTCTATCTGTTCGTTATTAAAGGGTCTGCCAAAAGCTCTTCTTACCTCTTCATCATGGGATTCAGGTGAGATCTCCACATTATATTTGTCTATTGAGTCTTTCATTTTAATTACAAAATCCTCCGGTGGAGGGACAAAAAACTCGAAGGCAATATCTTTTTTCAGATTTAATGATTTTAACTCCCTGAGTATCTCTTCTGCATAACCTCTGCCTTTCTGAAGAATGTCGCCTATTAAAAAACAGGGACCGTTAATGTATTCGGAAACCTTTTTTACCTCTTCAGCTACTTTATGGGGAGATTTATAAGCCAGCTCGGTTCTGTTAAATGTATTTTCACAGGTAAACTTAGAACCTCCACAGGTTTTACAGTTGTGATAGCAGCCTCTGTAAAGAAAAACAGCTGTTACAGGATATTTAAGCCATGTCTGAAAGGGGATATAGCCGTTTATATCAAAAAATTTAAAGGTCTTCCTGATGGGAAAACTGTAATCAGTGAACACATAATCAGTACTATCAGGTACATAGGTTATGTTATTTGAAAAGACTTTACCATTACTATCTTTGTAAGTAAGATTGGGTATTTTACTGAAATCTCCCCCCTCCATAATGGCTTTAATAAGCATTACCATGGGCATCTCGGTAGAGTCACCCTTCAAAATAAAATCAATGAAATGATAGTTTATCAGCTCTTTATGAAAATAGGTGGAAGAGTATCCCCCAAATATTACAGGTATATCAGGATGATATTTTTTACAGATCTCAGCTATTTTTAAACTACCATGAACATGTGGAAACCAATGTAGATCTATACAGAAAGCCCTCGGCTTAAGTTTTTTAATCTCCAATTCAGGATCATACTTAAGGGAATTTAACATTTTATTGGCAATGTTTATTATTCTTGTAGAAAAACCAGCCTTTTCAAGATGACCACAAAGACTTATGAATCCGATAGGATACATCTCAAATATGGGTCCTGAAGGAATAACATCGCTTATGGGACCGTGAACTACAGGTTTTTTTCTGAAGTCGTAAATACTCGGGGCATGTAAAAATATAACATCTACTTTGTTCATTTCTAATAGAATAGCATAAAAACAAGTATTTGCAAAAAATAAAAAAAGTGATATAGTATTTGGTATGAAAAATGCTATATATTTTTTCTCTTTTAACCTTTTGCTAATCGTAATCTACATTTATAGCCAGAACATTATCTTTTCTCAACAAAAATCGAACTTACTCTCAGGGGATGGAGACCAGGCTGTAAACTTTAATCATACCTTTATTCTTGATAATGGCTATCTTGATATTCGTGGAAAAGTCCTTGAAAAAATAGCCAATACTATCAATATTAGTTTCCCTGAGGGTAATTATATTTCGAAAGATAGTAAACTAAGCTTTTCTGCAAAGAATGGTTTTTTAGATCAGGGAGAAAGGTTTGTTCTTAAACAGGATGCAAAAGTAATCTCAGATAGTAATAAAATTATTTCTGACGAGCTTGCCTATCATATTAAAGAAAAAAAGATCCTTTCAAGCAGTAAAACTATTTTAATCTTTAATAACATTACCATAGAAGGAACCAATTTTGAATATGATCTTGAAAAAAAACTGTTTAAAGCAAGCAGTGTGAGAGGCAATTTATGAAGAAACTGCTTATTGGACTGTTTCTAACAATTTTTATTTCGCCCCTTTATGGTCAAAAAGGTGGGACAATAGATATAAATTCCAACAGAATGGAGGTTGATTCTGGAAAAAGTGTTATTACCTTCTATGATGATGTGGTAGCCAGGAGGGATGATCTTACTTTATTTTCCGCTGTTTTAAAGGTTTATTACAAAGAATCATCTGCAGATAAGAAAAAAGATGTGGACTATATTGTTGCAGAAGGAAATGTAAAAGTTGTTCAGGGAATGAGAGTAGCTACGGGGAATGAAGCAAAGTTTTACAAAGATAAGGAGATAATTATTCTAACTGGTGATCCAGCAACTGTGAAGGAAGATGATAATCAGATATCTGGGAACAAGGTTACCATTTATCTTAAAGAAAATAAAAGCGTTGTTGAAGGTAATAGACCGAGAGTAATATTTAAAATAGGAGAATAGGGTGCTCATAGCTGAAAATTTGAGAAAAAGTTATTCCAAAAGATTGGTTGTGAAGGATGTAACCATTCAGGTATCCAGAGGGGAGATAGTAGGGCTTTTAGGACCCAATGGAGCTGGAAAGACCACAACATTTTACATGGTTGCAGGGATTATAAAGGCAGACAGCGGCAAAATTACCATAGACAATGATGATATTACCAATCTACCGATATACCTTAGAGCTAAAAAGGGGCTATCCTACTTACCCCATGAGCAATCCATATTCAGAAGGCTTTCTGTGGAAGATAATATTAGACTGGTTCTGGAGGAGAATAATTTCTCATCCGATGATATTGAATCTATCACCAACAGTCTGCTTAAAGAGTTTAAAATAGAGCATATTCGAAAAGAAAAAGCATCTGTCCTATCAGGTGGCGAGAAAAGGCGCCTTGAGATAGCAAGAACTCTTTCTTTATCTCCTTCATTTATCCTTCTTGATGAGCCATTTGCTGGTGTTGATCCCATACTGGTATCGGATAGTCAGGACATGGTAAGAGAGCTTAAAAAAAAGGGAATCGGCATTATAATTACAGACCACAATGTTAGGGAGGCTCTTAAGATCTGTGATAGGGCATATGTTATAAGTTCGGGAGAGATTATTTCGGAGGGGAAACCAGAAGACATATTATCGGATGAAAAAGTAATAAAAAGCTATTTAGGGGAGGGGTATAGAGTATAATGGCTTTATCTCTTAAGCTTCAGACCAAACTTACCCAGCAGTTAGTACTTACGCCACAGTTCCAGCTTTCCATAAAGATCTTACAGCTCAATCATCTGGAACTAACAGATATGATAGGGCAGGAGATACTCGAAAATCCAGTTTTGGAGCTGAAGGATAATCCGCTTCAGGATGGCATTACCAGTGAGATTGATCTGGAGTTTGAAAAGTTTATTGATAACTACTCAAAAATTAACGAAGACTATCTTGAAAAAGAAAGATCCTATTCAAAACATGAATATCAGGATGATGATGAAGATATCTCAAATAGGTTTGAAGTTTATTCGGCAAAGCATGTAACACTTTATGACCATCTGCTCTGGCAGTTGCATCTGGAAAAGCTCACCGATGAAGAGGTAAAGATTGGTGAGGAGATAATTGGAAATATTGATTCAGACGGCTATTTAAGAGTCCCTGCTGATGAGATCGCAAAAAACCTTAATATAGCAGAAGATGATGTTTTAAAAGTTTTAAAGATTATACAAAAGTTTGATCCTGTAGGAATAGCCTCAAGAGATCTAAAGGAGTGTCTGCTTAATCAGCTGGAGGTTTACGGTTCTCCGAAGGATTTTATTAAAGATATCGTAGCTTACCATCTTGAAGACCTTTCAAAAAAAAGCTTTAAAAAGATTGCAAAGGAGCTAAATATTACAGAAGAGGATGTAATCTTTGCCCTTGATTTTATAAATCATAATCTTAATCCCAAGCCAGGAAGCGGTTATGAGTTTTCCGAATATGAAAATCAGTCCATCCAGCCAGATGTTTTCGTGACTAAAAACGGTGATGATTATGATGTTATACTAAATCTGGACGATATGCCTTTTTTAAAAATAAACAAAAGCTATGAGAGAATGCTGAAGGATAAAAACTGCGACCCCAAGGTTAGAAGTTTTATTCAGGAAAAGATTAAATCTGCCTTCTGGCTTATTAAAAGCATTCAGCAGAGAGGTAGCACCATACTTATGGTCGCCAGGGAGATTGTGCAAAGACAGAAGGATTTTTTTGATAAAGGTCCCAGTTATATGAAACCTCTCACACTTAAAGATGTGGCTTTATCTTTAAATCTTCATGAATCTACCATAAGCAGGGTCACAAGCAACAAATATATGATGACTCCGAGAGGGCTTTTCGAAATGAAATATTTTTTCAGCGGAGGCATCAGAAAGATCGGTGTGGAAGATGTTTCTTCTACCAGTGTTAAGGAGCTGATAAAAGAAATTATAAGCAAAGAAGATCCCAAAAAACCGCTCAGCGATCAGGAGCTTTCTGATATTTTAAAATCAAAAGGCTACTGCATTGCGAGAAGGACAGTAACCAAATACCGTGAGAGTATGGGAGTGCTTTCTTCCAGCTTAAGAAAGAAATAGCTCAAAGATTTTTTAAAACATAAAAGGGGATGGTGGCATCCATCCCCATCTTATTTATTTCTTTTTTCTTGGAAAAAGAATAGCTGCTTGCGCCGCAGCAAGCCTTGCTACAGGAACTCTAAAGGGCGAACAGCTTACATAATTAAAGCCTAATTTATGGCAGAACTCAATAGATCTGGGTTCTCCACCATGTTCACCGCATATTCCTATTTTCAGATCAGGTTTAGTACTTCTACCTCTTTCCACACCAAATCTTATAAGTTCACCAATACCATCCTGATCAATAGTCTGGAAAGGATCGGCAGGTAACATCTTTTTATCCAGATAATCCTGGAGAAAGTTACCAATATCATCTCTTGAAAAACCAAAGCCCATCTGGGTTAGATCGTTTGTTCCGAATGAAAAAAACTGTGCACTTTCAGCAATCTTATTTGCTGTAAGAGCCGCTCTCGGGATCTCAATCATGGTTCCGAACAGATAATCAAGCTTTTTAAGCTTATATTTTTTGCAAACCTCGTCGTATACTTTGAGAACAATCTCTTTCTGATGATCTAATTCATTTTTTGTAGCAACTACAGGTACCATTATCTCAGGATAGACCTTTTTGCCTTCCTTTATAAGCTCTGCCGCCGCCTCAAATATAGCCCTTACCTGCATCTCCGTAATCTCGGGATAGGTAATACCCAGTCTTACCCCTCTGTGCCCCATCATGGGATTTGTTTCGTGCAGCTCATCAGCTCTTTTGTTGAACTCTTCAATAGATATCTTCAGGCTCTCAGCCAGTTTTTTTCTCTCATCCTGATTGTTCGGAACAAACTCATGTAATGGTGGATCAAGCAGTCTAATAGTTACAGGAAGCCCATCCATAACAGCAAGGGTATCCTTAATATCCTTTTTCACATAGGGGAATAGCTCTTCAAGGGCATCTCTGCGTTCCTTTTCAGTTTTGGACACTATCATCTTTCTGAGTTTAAAAAGCGGCTTTTCTGAATTTTTTCCATAAAACATATGCTCGGTTCTGAAAAGTCCTATGCCTTCACATCCAAACTCTCTTGCCTTTGTGGCATCCTCAGGTGTGTCAGCGTTAGTTCTGATCCCCAGCTCTCTGAAAGAGTCAACTATTTTCATAAACTCCATAAACCTTGGATTGTGGGTTGAGTCAACCATCTTAAGCTTACCTTCATACACGTTGCCTCTGGTACCATTAAGAGTAAGATAATCTCCGGCTTTAAAGACCTTAGCTCCTATGGTAAGGGTTTTTTCTTTAAAATTTATCTTTAATGCTCCACAACCTACGATACAGCATTTACCCCATCCTCTTGCCACAAGCGCAGCATGGCTCGTCATTCCTCCTCTTGCAGTAAGAATTCCTACTGCTGCTCTCATACCTTCCACATCTTCAGGGTTTGTCTCTTCTCTAACCAGTATAACCTTTTTTCCCTTTTTGGTCTCCTCAACCGCTTCCTGAGCAGAAAAAACTATCTCACCACAGGCTCCGCCTGGACCTGCTGGTAAACCCTTTGCAATGGGTTTATACTTCTTTTCCTCCTCAGGATCAACAATGGGATGTAATAGCTCATCTAACTGAGCAGGAGATACTCTCATAACCACATCTTTTTTGGTAATGAGCTTTTCTTTTAGCATATCCATTGCCATATTTAAAGCTGCCTGACCTGTCCTCTTCCCAACCCTGCACTGAAGCATCCAGAGCTTACCTTCCTGAATAGTAAACTCAATATCCTGCATATCTTTATAGTGTTTTTCAAGCACAGATCTTATTTTTAAAAGCTCTTTATAAACCTTTGGCATGGCTTTTTCGAGGGACGGAAGGTCCTTATTGTGTTCATTCTTTGTGTCTTCATTTAAAGGATTGGGGGTTCTAATACCTGCAACAACATCTTCTCCCTGAGCATTGGGTAGCCATTCACCATAAAATTTGTTCTCCCCTGTAGCTGGATTTCTCGTAAATGCCACACCAGTGGCTGATGTGTCTCCCATGTTTCCAAACACCATTGCCTGAACATTAACAGCTGTTCCCCATTCATCGGGTATCCCCTCAATTCTTCTGTATGAAACAGCTCTTTTTCCGTTCCAGGATGCAAAAACAGCTCCTATTCCACCCCACAGCTGTTCATAGGGATCATCTGGAAACTCTTTTTTTAGCACTTCTTTAACCTTTTTCTTAAATTTATCACACAATGTTTTTAGCTCAGATTCTGTAAGCTCTGCATCGCTTTTATAGCCCTTTTTGTGTTTTATCTCTTCAAGCATTCTGTCAAGTTGAACCCTGATACCTCGCCCCTCTTCGGGTTCTATACCTGCTGCC
>JBEQAF010000073.1:0-10869 GCA_041640455.1 bacterium | reverse complement strand
ATGAAGTTAAACAATCTGAAACCAGCAGAAGGTGCTGTAAAAAAGAATAAAAGAGTTGGAAGAGGTGGCGGTTCAGGACATGGCAAAACATCCTGTAGAGGCGGAAAAGGACAGACTGCAAGAGCAGGGGCATCAATATCTCCGATTTTTGAAGGTGGCCAGATGCCGCTGGTTAGAAGAATTCCAAAAAGGGGCTTTAAAAATGCTCTTTTTAAAAAGGAATATGCCATAGTAAGCCTAGATAAACTTAACTGCTTTGAAGCCGGTTCGGTAATTACACCGGAGCTTCTTGCAGAGAAAAAGATAATCAGGGATATGATGGATGGTATAAAGATTTTATCAGACGGTGATTTAAAGGTATCGTTGACCATAAAGGCGCATAAGTTTAGTAAGCAAGCTATAGAGAAGATTGAAAAAGCCGGCGGGAAAGCGGAGGTAATAGCTTGATAAACAAATTTCAGAACGTTCCCAAGGTACCAGAGCTAAACAAAAGGCTCCTGTTTACTTTGTTAATGCTAATAGTTTATAGAATCGGGGTACATATACCCACTCCCGGTATTGATGCTGAGGCTTTATCCGAATTTTTTAAAATGGCAAGCGGTACGGTCTTCGGTTTTTTTAATATGTTCAGCGGAGGAGCTCTTGAGAGGTTCTCTGTTTTTGCATTAGGTATAATGCCTTACATCTCCTCATCAATTATTATGCAACTATTAACAGTTGTTTCTCCATCCCTTGCAAGGTTACAGAAGGAAGGGGATCTGGGAAGAAAGAAGATAAGTCAGTATACAAGGTATGGAACTATAGTAATAAGCGTTATCCAGGGTTTAGGTATAGCCTATGGACTTGAGCATACCACAGGTCCGCTCGGACAGAGTGTGGTCATAAATCCTGGATGGGGGTTCAGAATAATTACTACATTAACTTTAACTTCTGGAACAGCCTTTATTATGTGGCTTGGTGAGCAGATGACTGAAAGAGGCATTGGTAATGGAATCTCTATGATAATCTTCGCAGGCATAGTTGCAAGAATGCCCTCAGCACTTGGAAATACGTTTAATCTACTAAAAACAGGAGAACTTAATCTTTTCTTTCTACTATTCATACTTATATTGATGGTTGCAGTAATAGCCGTTATTATCTTTATGGAGACCTCGCAACGAAGAATACCCATTCACTATCCACAACGGGTAGTGGGGACCAAGGTATATGGTAATCAGAGCACCCATCTTCCCTTAAAGGTAAACTCTTCAGGTGTTATTCCACCCATATTTGCATCTTCAATTCTGATGTTTCCTGCAACAATCGCCAGCTTTATACCTAAGGAGGCACTCGCAAAGTCTCCTATAATTGAAGCCATTTTAAGAAGTCTCTCACCTGGCAGTCTGCTTTATAATATACTTTTTGTAGGATTAATCATATTTTTTGCTTTTTTCTATACAGCCATAGTTTTTAATCCCAATGATGTGGCAGAAAATCTGAAAAAATATGGCGGTTATGTGCCTGGAATAAGACCGGGACCTAAAACTGCAGAGTATATTGACAGAATACTCTCAAGGATTACTCTTGGTGGTGCTGTGTATGTTGCTATAATATGTGTACTTCCCAATATTCTGGTGACAAAGTTTAATGTGCCTTTCTATTTTGGTGGCACGGCACTGCTTATTACCGTAGGTGTTGCCCTTGATACTCTTGCGCAGATAGAAACATTTATGCTGGCGAGGAGCTATGAAGGCTTTACTAAAAAAGGAAGATTAAGAGGAAGAAGGTAGGGGGGATTATGAAGCTTATTTTTTTAGGACCTCCTGGTGCCGGTAAGGGCACTCAGGCAAAGATGATGATTGACAGATATGGAATTCCTCAGATATCAACGGGTGATATTCTGAGAGCCGCTGTAAAAGAAGGTACTCCGATGGGAAAAAAGGCAAAGGAGTATATGGATGCTGGAAAGCTTGTTACCGATGATATTGTTATAGGTATCATGGAAGATAGATTAAAACAGGATGATTGCAAAAAGGGCTTTATTCTTGATGGTTTCCCTAGAACAGTTGCTCAGGCAGAAGCGCTTGATAATATGCTTAAAAATCTTGGAATGCCGCTCGATAAAGTGCTTGCATTAATCGTTCCTGATGAGGAGCTTTTAAAAAGGCTTACAGGTAGAAGAACTTGTAAATCCTGTGGTCAGATGTATCACATAGTCTTTGATCCGCCTAAGAAAGATTCTGTTTGCGACAAGTGTGGCGGTGAGCTTTATCAGAGACAGGATGATAACGAAGAGACTATTAAAAACAGGCTTGCCGTATATCATTCCCAGACCGCACCACTTATCGAGTTTTACTCTAAAAAGGGGATTCTGTTTGAGATAGATGGTACTAAGAGCCCTGAAGAGATATTCAGATCTATCATTAAAATTTTAGAAGGATGATAGTTGATTTTAATAAAAGATGAGTATGATATAAAAAAACTCAGAGAAGCGGGAAGAATAGGCAATAAAATTTTAAAAAAAGTTACAGCTGAGATAAAGCCGGGCATTTCGACAAAAGACATTGATGATCTGGTTGTTGAAGAAGTAAAAAAAAATGGTGTTAAAGCGGCTTTTCTTGGATATCATGGGTATCCAGCAAGCATATGTGTCTCTGTAAATGATGAGGTGGTGCACGGGATACCTAAAAAGGACAAGGTTTTAAAAGAAGGAGATATTGTTAGCCTTGATTTTGGTGCAGTAAAAGATGGTTATTATACAGATATAGCAGTAACTGTAGGTTGCGGTAAAATATCTGAAAATGCCCAGAAGCTGATAGATGTGACAAAAAATGCCTTGTTCAAGGGTATAGAAAAGGCGGTAGCAGGTAACAGGCTCTTTGATATTTCATATGCTGTTCAGAGAACAGTTGAAAGTAATGGGTTCTCTGTGGTAAAATTATTCGTTGGACATGGGATAGGCAAAAGTCTCCATGAATCACCTCAGGTTCCTAACTTTGGCAAGCCTGGGTGCGGAGTAAAACTGAAAGAGGGGATGGTGCTTGCTATTGAGCCAATGGTTAATGAAGGTTCAGATGAGGTCAAGATTGACAGCGACGGATGGACATCAAGGACTGTTGACGGCAAGCTTTCGGCTCATTTTGAACACTGTGTGGCTATTACAAGAAAAGGACCGATTATATTAACCATAGATGAGGAGTTTGGTGGCTAAAGAAGATGCAATAGAAGTTGAAGGTAAGGTTATAGAAACTTTACCTAATGCCATGTTTAGAGTTGAGCTCGATAACGGGCATAAGATTCTTGCACATGTGTCAGGGAAGATGCGTATGCATTATATTCGTATCCTGCCAGGAGATAGGGTGGTTATTGAGCTGTCTCCCTATGATTTAACAAGAGGAAGAATAATTTACAGAGCTAAGTAAGCTTTTTATAAAAAGGAGCAATTAATGAAAGTTAGACCTTCAGTGAAAAAAATGTGTGACAAATGCAGAGCTATTAAAAGAAAAGGTGTTGTCAGAATTATCTGTGATAATCCCAAACATAAACAGAGACAGGGATAAAGGAGGCTTAAGTGGCAAGAATAGCAGGTGTTGATTTACCTAAAAATAAAAGAATAGAGATAGCTCTCACCTATATCTTTGGCATAGGACCTACCACAGCTAAAAAGGTTCTTGATGATGCAAATGTGGACTACAATATACGCACCAAAGACCTGACAGATGATCAGGTTGCAAGAATAAGAGAGGTTATTGATAAGAACTTCAAGGTTGAAGGTGATCTTAGAAGAGAGATAGCTCTTAATATAAAAAGGCTCATGGAGATAGGCTGCTACAGAGGTCTGAGACATAAAATGGGACTGCCTGTTAGGGGACAGAGGACTCATACCAATGCAAGGACAAGAAAAGGTCCAAGAAAAGCTCTGGGCAGTTCAAGAAAGACAAAATAATGGAGGATTAGATGGCAAAACCAAGGGTAAAAAAGAAAAAAGAGAAAAAAATAGTCCCCAATGGCTATATTTATATCAAATCCAACTTTAACAATACAATAGTTACCATAACAGATATGCAGGGGAACGTTATCTGCTGGGCTTCAGCGGGAAGTGTGGGCTTTAAAGGTTCAAGAAAAGGTACGCCCTATGCAGCACAGGTTGCTGCTGAAAATGCTGGCAAAAAGGCGCTTGATATGGGCTTAAAGAACATTACAGTCTGTGTTAAAGGACCTGGAGCAGGCAGAGAATCTGCATTAAGAGTACTTCAGACCTTTGGTTTTAAAATACTGGCAATAAAAGACATTACGCCCATTCCCCATAACGGTTGCAGACCGCCGAAAAGAAGAAGGGTATAAAGGAGGTTTAAATTGGCAAGATATATCGGATCAAAGTGCAGGCTTTGTAGAAGAGAAAATACAAAACTCTATCTTAAGGGTGATAGATGTTACACAGATAAATGCTCTTTTGAAAAAAGAAATTATCCGCCCGGAGTGTTCGGACAGCTTAAGATGAAAAAGCAGTCCAACTATGGCATGCAGCTCAGAGAGAAACAGAAGGTAAAAAGGATCTACGGATTACAGGAGAAGCAGTTTAAACTAAACTATTTGAGAGCTGATAGGATGAAGGGAGTAGTTGGTGAAAACCTGCTTTCGCTTCTTGAGAGAAGGCTTGATAATGTAGTTTACAGGCTGGGCTTTGCAAACTCCAGAACTCAGGCAAGACAGTTTGTATTGCATAAATTTTTTAATGTAAATGGAAAAAAGGTTAATATACCATCCTTTGTTGTAAAACCTAATGATGTTATAGAGCTTAACGAATCAGGCAAAAATAACGTCACCATAAAAGATGCCCTTGAGGCAGTGGTCAGAAGAAATATCCCATCCTGGCTGGAGCTTGATAAAGATAATTTCAAAGGCTATGTTAGGTCTAAGCCCACAAGAGGCGACATAGAATATCCCATCCAGGAACAGCTAATTATTGAGCTTTACTCCAAATAAAATTAATGGAGGAACAATTATGTATAAAGTTTGGAAAGACCTCATAAAACCCAGAAGGGTTGAGGTTGAGAAAGATACTTATAGCAAAACCTATGGAAAATTTAAGATAGAGCCTCTTGAAAAAGGATTTGGAACCACTATCGGTAACTCATTAAGAAGAATAATGCTCTCATCTCTATATGGTGCCGCTATCTCGGTAGTAAAGATTGAAGGAGCTGATCACGAGTTTGTCTCTCTTCCAGGTGTTAAAGATGATGTGATAAACATATTACTTAACATGAAACAGGTAAGATTCAGCGTGCCTTCAGAATTCAGGGAAGAGTGGGCAAGAATCTCCGTAAAGGGACCTGCGACGGTTTATGCACAGGATATAAAGTTTTCAGATAATAACGTGGAGATTTTAAATCCCGATTTAGTTATAACCACCATTGAAAAGGGGGCAAGTTTTGATGCAGAGCTTCTTGTAAAACTTGGCAGAGGCTGGGTGCCTGCTGAAAGAAATAAGATTGAAGATCTTGATATCGGATATATACCCATAGACGCTATCTATTCGCCAATCAGAAAGGTTACCTTTGATGTTACAAATACCCGTGTGGGGCAGATGACCGATTACGATAGGCTCACAATGGAGATCTGGACAGATGGCAGCATAGATCCTGAGGATGCGCTGGGTGTTGCAGCAAAGATATTGAAGGAGCATCTGGATATATTCATTCATTTTGACGAAGAGGTAGATGAAGAGGTAACTGTTGAGCCAAAGGCTGTGGCCGAACCACAGCTGAACGAGAATATTTTTAAAAGTGTTGAAGAGCTTGAACTTCCTGTAAGAGCCTCCAACTGTCTTAAAAATGCCAATATTAAATGGATTGGAGAGCTGGTACAGAAAGAAGAGCATGAGATGCTTACCTATAAAAATTTCGGCAGGAAATCACTGAACGATATTAAAGCCGTTTTAGCTGAGATGGGGCTTTCGCTCGGCATGAAGATACCTAACTGGGAAGAGCAGTTAGCCAAACACCTGTCGGAAAAGAAGACTACGGAGGATTAAAATGAGACATGCCCGTAAAACTAAGACACTGGGTAGAAATACCTCACATAGAATTGCCATGATAAAAAATATGGTCATATCACTTATTATGCATGGTAGAATTGAGACCACAGAGGCGAGAGCCAAAGAAGCTAGGAGATTTGCAGAGAAGATGGTTACGCTTGGCAAAAGAGGAGATCTCCATGCAAGAAGGCTTGCCTTTGCCTTTTTAAGAAACGATGAGGCATTAAAGAAGCTCTTTTCAGATATAGCTCCTAAATTTAACAACAGAAAAGGCGGATATACAAGGATAATAAAGGCAGGAAACAGGCTGGGAGATGCTGCACCGGTGGCACTGCTTGAGTGGATTGACTATGTAGTGCCAGAGAAAGAAGAGAAAGAGCAATAGGTTACTTTTTCTTGACAAAAATAGCTAATTTTTTTAAAATCTTACACTTATCAAGTCCCGAGTAGCTCAATCGGCAGAGCGGGTGGCTGTTAACCACTAGGTCGTAGGTTCGAGTCCTACCTCGGGAGTAAATTCATAAAGGGGGGGGTAAAACCCCCTTTTTCATTCTCTCCATCCTTATCAGAATTGTTAGATCTCATCTTGTGGTATAATTTATCTATGACAAAGAAAGCAAACAGGCTTATCCATGAAAAAAGCCCATACCTTAAAGCCCATGCTTATAATCCCGTTGATTGGTATCCCTGGTCTGATGAAGCATTTGAAAGGGCAAAAAATGAAGACAAACCTGTATTTTTATCAATAGGCTATTCAAGCTGTCACTGGTGTCATGTGATGGAAAAAGAGTCCTTTGAAGACAAAGAGATAGCAGAGATATTAAATAATCATTTTATCTCCATAAAAGTTGATAAAGAAGAAAGACCTGATATTGATAATGTATATATGAAAATCTGTCAGCTTTTTACAGGTAGGGGTGGCTGGCCACTATCCATTTTTGTAGATCATAGCGGAGAAGCATTTTTTGCAGACAGCTATATACCGAAAGAGGATTTTTATGGAAAGATGGGGCTTAAAAGACTTCTTCTTAAAATAGCCGAGCTCTGGCAAAAAGATAGAGATAGATTAAAAGACATATCAAAGGAAGTAACGCATACAATAACCAAACTTTATTCGGAAAAGACAGAGTCTGAGTTAAACGCTCGAATAATAGATGATGCCTTCTTAGAACTGAAAAGTATATACGATGAAAAATACGGTGGTTTTGGAACAGCACCAAAGTTCCCCATGCCTTTAAATATCCTATATCTTTTTCACTACTATGATAGAACAGGCAATAGTTATGCCCTTAATATGGCTTTAAACACCTTGAAAAAGATGAGGCTTGGTGGCATATTTGATCAGATAGGTTATGGTTTTCACAGGTATTCAACCGATAAATTCTGGTTTCTACCACATTTTGAGAAGATGCTTTACGATAATGCATTACTACTTGCCTGCTATGTAGAGGCTTATAGCAGGACAAAGAATGATTTTTTCAAAAAAGTGGCTTTAGAGATATACGAATTCCTTAAAAAAGATATGGGATCTGAGGAAGGCGGATTTTATTCTGCCATTGATGCGGACAGCGACAGTAAAGAGGGAGAATACTATACCTGGACATATGATGAGTTAGCAGATGTCTTTGGTAAAGAAGATTTTGATTTTTTAAGCCGTGTATATTCTCTTAAAAAAGAGGGAAATTTTAAAGAAGAGGCTACAGGTCATACAACAGGTAAAAACCTCTTGTTTCTTTACGCTGATGAGGAGAAGCTTGCTCAGGATCTTGGTTTATCAACAAAAGAGCTAAAAGATAAAATAGAAATGCTAAATAAGAAGCTACTTCAGCTGAGAAAATTAAAGGTATCTCCGCTAAGAGATGAAAAGGTTCTTACTGACTGGAATGCTTTAACTATTGCTGCTCTAACTAAAACAGCTAAGATTTTCAAGTCCGAAGAAATATTAGCAGCTGCCGAAAATTCAATGAATTTTTTAATAAAAAATATGTTTAAAAATGAGAGAATTTTTCATAGATACTATCATGGTGATGTGGCTATAAACGGATTTATCGAAGACTATGCCTTTACCATCTGGGCATTAATTGAGCTCTATCATTATACTTTTAATGGCTACTATCTAAATATGTCAATAAAGCTTACAGACATTGTAATAGCAGGCTACTGGGATAATGAAGGAGGAGGTTTTTTTCATACTCATAAAGAATCATCTAATTTAATAGTAAGAGGTAAAGAGATTGTTGATAATGTAACTCCTTCAGGGAACTCTGTAATGGCTTATAATCTAATCAGACTTGGACGCCTGACTGGCAGAAGGGATTATGAAGAGTTTGGTAGGAAAATAATTGATAGCTTTTCTGCTTCTATTAGAAGCTATCCTTCTGCCCATCTGCTTTCGATAATGGCTATTGATCTGCATTTAAGCGGGACAATTGATATAGTGGCTGCAGGAAAAAGAAAAGATAAATTGATAGATGCCGCTAAATCTATCTCAGAAAAGTATGGGCATCTATGGTATCTAAATCTTATTACAGTAGATGAGGAGTCCAGAAAATTTATGGTAAAACCGATGACATTAGATGATAGCGATAATAATTTATTTTATCTATGTGAGAGCCAGAGCTGTTATAATCCCATGAGTTTAGATGAGCTTAAAAAATTATTAGATGCCAAAATTTCTAAATAGGGATTAATATGGATACAGTTTTACAAATAATTAAAGCAAGAAGAAGTATCAGGAGTTTTCAAGAAAGAGAGATCCCTCAGGAGATTCTAAAAAAGATAAAAGATGCTTTACTCTGGGCACCCAGTGCAGGTAATCTTCAGGCAAGAAAGTTTTATTTTATAAAAGATAAAAACATAAAAAGAAAACTTGCTGAGTCCGCACTTGGTCAGTATTTTATTGCAAAAGCGCCTTTAGTATTGGTTGGCTGTGCAGATAGTAGAATTGAGGTTAAATATGGACAGAGAGGTGTAAATTTATATGCCATTCAGGATGTGGCGTGTAGCATAATGAATATGATGCTTGTTTTGTGTGAGAATGGGCTTGGGAGCGTATGGGTGGGCGCATTCTTAGAAAAAGAAGTAAAAGATATACTATACCTTCCTGACAATTTAAGACCTGTAGCAATAGTTCCTATGGGTTACCCTGCTGAAGAGCCAGAGGCTCCACCGAGAGTATCAGAAAAAGAGGCTTTTGTATTTCTATTGGATAGCTAACTTTCTAAGCTTGAAAATCCCGTCTTAATTGTAAAAATAAACAATCAGCCATTCAACAGCCCCTGCAACCCTCATAATATTTGCGGATTTCCAGATATTTTCCAGATATCCAGTAATAAAAAAATATGACACATGCATAAAATATTTAAATATTTATGAAATCTGTAATAATATTACATATATTTAGGGCAAAAAATGGTCTGGTATCTATACTACATTCTAATAGGACTTTTTATAGGATTTGTGGCAGGGCTTTTCGGTATAGGCGGAGGTACTACTCAGGTACCATTGCTTTTTTTAATATTTAGTGCTCAGGGGTTCCCTAAGGATCTTGTAATGCATATATCTTTGGGAACATCTATGGCATCCATATTTTTTACCTCTCTCTCCAGCATGAGAGCCCATCATATCCATGGAGCTGTGAGGTGGGATATTTTCAAAGCCATGACACCGGGGCTTCTAACAGGAACTCTTGCTGGTGCCCTTTCTGTGGGGTGGATCCCAGCCAAAACTCTTAGCATATTTTTTATTATCATCATGTATTATGCGGCTATTCAGATTATTCTGGACTTTAAACCCAAAGCTCACAGTCAGCTACCCGGAAAAAAAGGGCTATTTATAGCCGGACTAATAATCGGCTTAATATCATCTTTTGCAGCTGCTGGCGGTGGATTTCTATCAGTACCTTTTATGCTTTATTGTAATGTATCAATATATCAGGCTGTGGGCACATCTTCAGCTCTTGGATTTCCCATTGCCCTATCGGGACTTATCGGGTATATTTTCAGCGGTTACGGTGTTAATGGACTACCCGCTTATAGTATAGGATACGTATATCTACCTGCCTGTCTCGCTGTGGTATCTATGAGTGTTATTACTGCGCCTCTCGGAGCAAGGCTTGCCCACAGGCTTCCTGTAAAAAGGCTCAAGAGATATTTTGGCATTTTTCTTTTATTGGTAGCTACCAGACTACTTCTTAATGTAATTTTTTGAATATCTGGATTAGCTTGCAGGAAAACTTAGCTTAAAAATTGAGCCTTTTGGGCTATTTTCGAGATATTGAACCTTCCCGTTATGTATTTCCATTATCTGCTTAACAATGGCAAGTCCCAGTCCTGTCCCACCAAGTTCCCTTGCCCTTGATCTATCCACCACAAAAAACCTGTCAAATATTTTGTCTCTAAGATGAAAGGGGATACCGATACCCGTGTCTTCTATGTTTATACATGCCATGTCCTGTTCCTTATAAAGTCTAACTATTATTCGTCCTTTATTTTCTGTGAACTTTATGGCATTTGAGAGAAGATTGGTTATTGCCTGGATAATAAGAAATCCATCTCCCTTAATAACCACATCCTGACTGATGTCCTTGATAAGACTTATCTCTTTCAGTTGCGCCTGCTTTTCAAAAAGACTTACTGCCTGATCAACAATCTCTTTTAACGACAGCTTTTCAATCATTAACTGTCTGCTATCTTCTATCTGTGAAAGGGTTAAAATATCCTTTACAAGCAGTTCAAGTCTTGTTATGTGCTTTCTCAGTGCCTGAACCATGAACTTCTTATCTTCATCAATCTCAGACTCAAGGGTCTCAATAAAGCCCTTAAGAACAGTTATAGGTGTTTTCAGCTCATGGG
>JBEQAF010000072.1:0-11002 GCA_041640455.1 bacterium | reverse complement strand
GGGGCTCTCATTTGCATCAAGTTTAAATCTTACAGGCTTTTCATCTATAAAATAAGGGATTAGGCTTTTTATATCTTCTTTAATCCTCATTTTTCTTCCTTTTAATTTTTTTTAGTCTTTCTGATACAGAATGGCTATGGGCATATAACCCCTCCTCATTGGCAAAATTAACCACATAATCGCCAAGCGAGGCTAATCCAGTCTCAGAAAAGTTTATAATACTAATCCTTTTAAGAAAACTTTCAACGCCGAGAGGAGAAAAAAATCTTGCCGTACCACCGGTGGGTAGAATATGATTGGGACCAGCTATATAATCGCCTATGGCTTCGGGTGTATTGGAGCCTAAAAATACTGCTCCAGCTTTTTTTACATAGGGTAGCAGAGTGTATGGCTCTTTTATTGAAAGTTCCAGATGTTCAGGGGCAATTCTATTTGCCACATCTATACACTCTTTAATGTTATTAAGGGAAATAATTGCAGAATTTTTCAGAGATTTTTCAATAATAGTCCATCTTTCTGAGCTTCTGGCTTTTTTGATAAGTATCTTTTCAAGCTTTCTGCAAAGTTCGGCATTATCGGATAACCCCACGGCTATGGCATTCTCATCGTGTTCAAGCTGGGATAGCATGTCAATGGCAACAAAATCAATATTAGCACTACTGTCAAAAATAACCAGTATCTCACTGGGACCTGCAACCATATCAATATCTACATAACCGTAAAGCTCTTTCTTTGCCAGCGCCACATAAATGTTTCCAGGACCCACAATCTTATCAACCCGTGGGAGAGTTTTAGTACCTAAGGCAAAACCCGCTATTGCCTGAGCTCCTCCAAGTCTGCATATTTTTGATATTCCTGCTTTTTTTGCAGCATAAAGGATAGATGGTTTTATACCATTACCTCTATCGGGAGTGGTCAAAATTATTTCATCCACACCTGCAACTCTGGCTGGTATGGCTCCCATAAGTACTGAAGAGGGGTAGACAGCCTTTCCACCAGGCGCATATACCAGCACTCGTTCAAGAGGTATTACCTTATTTCCCAGAAAATTGTTGTATCTGTCATAATAAAAATAGGAGTTATATTTTGTCTTTTCATAAAACTCATAAAGCCGTTCAGCGACTAAATCAATAACCTCTTTAATCTTTTTATCTATCCTTTTAATACCCTCTTCCCATTCAGATGGAGAAACAAAAAAATCTCTGGTATTTAGTTTTACCCTATCAAATCTTTCGGAATAATCAATTATCGCCCTATCTCCTTTTTCTCTCACACGGGAGATTATGGTTCTAACAGTATCCTCCTCACCAGAGCTTAAGGATAGGCGATTATCCATCTTTTTTAAAAATTTTTCTATTTCCTTGCTTCTTGAAATAAATATGCCCATAAAATTACCTCACAGCCTTCTTCAGCCTCTCTATAACCTCTTTTATATCTTGAAATTTTGTTTTAAAAGATACCCTGTTACCGATAAGATAGGATGATACTCTTATTACCTCTTCAACTTCGTAAAGCCCGTTCTTTCTTAGAGTCTCACCGCTTGATACAATGTCCACAATATAATCAGATAGCCCCACAATCGGTGCAAGCTCAATCGAACCATATAGTTTTATTATCTCCACATTTATTCCCTTTCTGTCATAGAAAGCCTTTGCAATATTTGGAAACTTTGTGCCCACTCTTACCTTATCGCCAACTGGTCTGGAATTTTTTTTTGGTTTTGCCACAACCATACGACATAGCCCCATATTAAGGTCAATAAGTCTTAAAATATCTCTATCTTCCTCATAAATCACATCAAGCCCCACCATCCCCAGATCGGCAGAGCCCTTTTCAACATATATGGGCACATCAAAGGGTTTTAAAAGCATAATGTTTAGATTAAACTCAGGAAACTCAAAAAAAAGCTTTCTATCGTCTCTCAAAATCTCATCCAGCTCGTAGCCAGCATTTCGTAATAAAGCCAGCTCTTCTTTTAATATTCGTCCCTTAGAAAGCGCAATGGTTATCAAAATTATCCTCTATTTATCTTTTACTCTTTTTATCTTAGCACCCAGTTTGGACAGCTTTTTTTCCATACTTTCATAACCTCTGTCGAGATGATAAATCCTCAAAATCTCTGACTCCCCTTCGGCAATCAATCCAGCTATTACAAGAGCTGCACCGGCTCTAAGATCGGAGACCATAACAGGTGCTCCTGTAAGACCTTCAACGCCTTTTACAATGGCGTTTTTATCTTTTATGGTAATGTCAGCACCCATTCTCTTTAGCTCACTCACATGAATAAAACGGTTTTCAAAAATTGTTTCTCTTATCACCGATAGACCTCTTGCAACGGTCATAAGAGCCATAAACTGCGCCTGTAAGTCAGTAGGAAACCCAGGGTAAGGCAGGGTGGTAATGTCCACACTCTTAATATCCCTTTTACCGATAACCCTTATCCCCTTTTCCTCTTTTTTTATAGTTACACCTGTTTCAATCAGCTTTTGTTCAAGCGCATCAAGATGTTCTATCAGACAGTTTTTAACAAGCACATTTCCACAGGTGGCTGCGGCGGCAATAATATAACTGCCAGCCTCAATCCTGTCAGGTATTACTCTGTGTTCAGCAGGTTTTAGCTCATCAACTCCTTCCACACTTATAATGGATGTCCCTTCACCTGAAATTTTTGCTCCCATTTTTCTTAGAAAATTGACCAGATCAATAACTTCGGGCTCTTTTGCTGCATTCTCAATAATGGTCTCGCCCTTTGCCAGAGCTGCCGCCATAATTACATTTTCTGTGCCCGTTACGGTCTGAATATCAAAATATATCTTGGCACCTTTAAGTCTTTTTGCAGTGGCAATTATGTAGCCGTGAGACTGCTCAATCTTTGCGCCCATCTTTTTTAAGGCATCAAGATGCAGGTTTATGGGTCTGTCACCTATGGCACAGCCTCCTGGCATTGATATCTTAGCTTTTCCATACCTTGCAACCAATGGACCAAGAGCAAGAACTGATGCCCTCATGGTTCTCACAAGGTCATAGGGCGCTTCATGATTTGAAATCTTTTTTGAATAGATTTTTAGTCTGCCTGATTTTTCACGCTCAACTTCTGCACCAAATGATATAAGAAGCTTCTGCATGGTTTCTATATCTTTCAGGAAAGGAACATTATCAAGAACACAGCTACCTTCGGTAAGAAGACATGCAGCCATAAGCGGAAGAGCGGCATTTTTTGCACCGCTGATCTCCACCTCACCTGATAATCTGTAACCACCCTTTATAATAAACTTATCCATAGTCCCCCCTGATAGAGCGGTTAATACCCCACACTTATCTTTAAAACTCTCTCTTTATCAGCATAATCCTTTATAATCTCTGCTTCCAATCCAAATTTAAGGGAATAATTTTTTAGCTCCTCTCCCTGACCATCTCCGATCTCAATAAAAATAAATCCTCTCTGATTTTTTAAAAATCTTCTACCTTCCCTGATAATCTTTTTAATAAGAAATAACCCCCTGTCTCTGGCTATCAATGCCTTTCTTGGTTCCTTCCTAACCTCCTTCTCAGCCGATAAATAATCATTTAAGCTAAGATAGGGCGGGTTTGAAACGATAATATCAAAGCTGGCTTCCTTCACGGCATCAAAATCAAAGCTCCTGATAATATGAACTCTGTCGCCGAGATTATATCTTAATATATTTTTTTTGCTAATTGAAATAGCTTTTTTGCTAACATCACAGCCATAGATGGTTGCGTTAACCGCATTTAACCCCACAACCACAGATATTGCTCCCGATCCGAGACCTATCTCAAACATTTTTACATTCCGATTTTTATATTCAGCATTTATAGTATCTAACAGGTTACTCACAAGAATCTCTGTCTCAGGTCTTGGTGTAAATACCCCCCTTTCGATATAAAACTCTAAGCCATAAAACTCCTTAGAGTTCAACAGATAGGAAACAGGAAATCTATGACCTCTAAGGGTGATAAGCTTTTTAATCCTGCCAATCTGCTCATTTGAGGGTTCAAACTCAGGATGGGCATAGAGGAAACTTTTTTCCCTACCTAAGATTGATGATATTATCAGGTCTGTATCCAGACTAAAGGATTCAACACCTTTATTTTTAAGAAAATTTCTACCCCAGAGGATAATATCTTTTATGGTTTTCATTCCTGCTGGCTTTTAAGAGCCTCAGTCTGATAATGAGTTATGAGCGCATCAATAAGCTCGTCAATCTCGCCATCCATAATGGCATCTATCTTGTAAAGAGTCATGTTTATCCTATGATCTGTTACCCTACTCTGTGGAAAGTTATAGGTTCTTATCTTCTCGCTTCTGTCTCCAGAACCTACCATACTTTTTCTTGCCGATGAAAGCTCTTTCTCCTTTTCCATCATGATACGCTCATAAAGCCTTGCCCTCAGAACCTTCATAGCCTTTTCCCTGTTTTTTATCTGTGACTTCTCATCCTGACACTGAACAACAAGACCTGTGGGGATATGGGTAATTCTAACAGCCGAATAGGTAGTATTAACACTCTGTCCGCCAGGACCAGATGAACAGAAGGTATCAACTCTTATATCCTTAGGCTCAATCTTAACATCCACCTCTTCTGCCTCTGGCAGGACTGCAACCGTAACGGCAGATGTGTGAATCCTTCCCTGAGACTCTGTCCTGGGCACACGTTGTACCCTGTGAACTCCCGCCTCATATTTTAACCTGCTATAAACTTTATCACCCGAAATCATGGCAATTATCTCTTTAAAACCGCCAATACCGATATCATTTTTATCAATAATCTCAACCTTCCATTTTCTTCTTTCCGCATATCTTAAATACATCCTGAAAAGCTCAGCAGCAAATAATGCCGCCTCATCTCCACCTGTCCCTGCCCTTATTTCAAGAAATACATTTTTTTCATCATTGGGGTCTTTGGGGAGAAGCATAATCTTTATCTTATAAGCTAACCGCTCCTTTTCATTTTCAAGCTCTTCAAGCTCTTCTTTGGCAAGCTTTTTTAAATCTTCATCTTTTTCGTTTTTAATTATGTCAAGATCTTCCTCTATCTTTTTTTCCGTCTCCTTATATTTCAGGAACATATCAACAATAGGCTCAATCTCTTTTGCTTCCTTAGTATATTTCGCATATAAAGATGTGTTCTGAATAATCTCATTGTCCACAAGCTTATTTTGAAGCTCCCTATATTTTTCAACCAGTTCATTTAATTTTTCAAACATAACTTACCTCTGATTAAATTATGCCAGAAAATTCGGCATATTTTATTTTTTAAAAAGATAAATTTACAATTTTAGATTTTTAAAAGCCTGAATGGCAACTTCTATCTGGGAATCATCTGGTTCCCTGGTGGTAAGGTACTGAAGCCAGATCCCGGGAATAAATAAAAATTTGAAAAAATTTGCCTTCTCAAGCTTAAGCAGTTCATAGATTATACCGGCTAAAAGCGGAAAGGCTATTATTCTTAAAAGTATCTTGTAAAGCCAGACATCTGACCTGAATATAGAAAAAAACACTATACTGAGCAACACAACCAGAATAAGAAAACTCGTTCCACATCGAGGGTGAAAACGGCTGTATTTCTTTACATTTTTAACCGTAAGCTCTTCTTGATTTTCATAGGCAGAGATCACCTTATGCTCGGCACCATGATATTCAAAAACCCTTCTGATATCTTTCATAAAGGATATGGAAAAGAGGTAGAGCAGAAAAACAGATACTCTTATTACTCCTTCCATCGTATTAAACCAGAAGTGGTTATTCAGAAAAACAAAATGTTTTGCCATTAACTGAGTCAGGAAAAGCGGCAGTATAAAGAAAAATAGAATGGTAAATCCTATGGCTAAAGCGGCTGAACCGATAAAAAATAGATTATTGCTATTGCTTTCCTTCTCATCAAACACATCAACCGAGAACTTCAGTGCTTCAAAACCCAGCAAAAGAAGTGAAAACAGCTGAAAAAAGCCTCTTACAAAAGGAAGTCTGAATAGAAAAACCTTTTTCGCTAAGGGCGTTAGCTCCTTAAGCTTAATGGTAATCTCACCGTTTATCTTTCTGACAGCAACGGACATGGATCTTTCAGATTTAAGCATTACACCTTCAATTACTGCCTGACCACCAATCTTTGCCATTATATATCTTTCAACTCCTTTTTTACTTCTTTACCCTTTCCACAGCTCATTGATCCCTCACGACAGGTTGTTCTGACACATTCTGGTCCAGCGTGAGAAAAGATATTGGGGCATACGTTTCTAACAAGCCTGAGCATCTGCTTTGCCATTTCTCTTATCTCCCACTGAGCTCTCCTGCAAAGCCTGAGGGAAAAGAAATGTAAAAGCTCTCTTGCATTCATTGTCACCACTATCTTTGTTTCAGAAGCGTTTGGTAAACAATATCTGGCATCTTCTTTATCAATTCCCAACATAATTAGTTTATCATAGGTTTCTTTGGATTTTTTAACAAAATTTTCAAAAAGTGCTAAGGCTTCAGGATTTTTGTTAATTGAAGGCGGAGTTATATAGAAAAAATTTTCAGCAAAGGCAACATATCTCTGGCTCTGCTGTGAATAGGAGGCTATTCTGTGTCTGACAAGCTGATGGGAACAGGCTCTTGAGATCCCTTCAATGCCAAAGGTAAAGCTTGCATGCTCAAAGGCAGATAAATGACCGCTCTGAAGCAGTCTTTTTACCAGTTCAGCGGTCTTTTTATCGGTCATCTCTTTCTCGAGATCAGAGATATCGGATCTGAAGTAACAGAGTCTCCCCGCTTTTGCGATTATCTTTTCTGGATTTTCCGTAAAGGCAAGCAATACTACATTAAGCAATATTACTTCCTGTTATATTTCTTATTGAACTTCTCAATCCTTCCTGCTGAGTCAACAAACTTCTGTTTACCTGTGTAAAAGGGATGACAGAGGGAGCAGATCTCCACATGTATCTCCTTTTTTGTAGAAGCGGACTCAAGAGTATTGCCGCAGGCGCATTTAATAATGCATTTGCCATATTCGGGATGGATGCCTTTTTTCATAGTCTCATTACTCCTCGTTAAATTTATGTAAATTTTCAAGAAACTCTCTATTGCTTTTTGTTCTTTTGAGCTTATCAAGCAAAAACTCCATACATTCCACAGGAGAATACTGCTGTAGCACCTTTCTCAAAAGCCATATCCTCTGAAGATCTATATTGGGAATGAGCAGTTCTTCCTTTCTTGTGCCCGATTTGTTTATATCTATGGCTGGGAATATTCTTCTGTCAGCAAGCTTTCTGTCCAGCACAAGTTCCATGTTCCCTGTCCCTTTGAACTCTTCAAATATCACATCATCCATTCTGCTACCCGTTTCAATCAGAGCTGTTGCTATTATAGTGAGACTTCCTCCCTCTTCTACATTTCTTGCGGCACCAAAAAATCTTTTTGGCTTCTGAAGGGCATTAGAATCAACGCCTCCCGATAATACCTTACCGCTTGCAGGAACCACTGCATTATAAGCCCTTGCCAGCCTCGTAATGCTATCAAGCAGAATAACCACATCCTTCTTACATTCAACCAGCCTCTTTGCCCTTTCAAGCACCATCTCTGCAACCTGAACATGCCTTGATGCAGGCTCATCAAAGGTAGAGCTTATGACCTCTCCTCTGACAGTCCTCTGCATGTCTGTAACCTCTTCGGGTCTTTCATCTATAAGTAGAACTATCAAAACCACTTCTGGATGATTTCTTGTGATGCTGTTTGCAATATTCTGAAGTAGAACGGTTTTTCCTGTTCTCGGCGGTGCAACAATTAGCCCTCTCTGCCCTTTTCCAATCGGGGTCAGAAGATCCATTACTCTCATAGAATAGTTGTCAGAAGTGGATTCAAGCACAATTCTACTCATGGGATAGAGCGGGGTAAGATTGTCAAAAAGCACCCTTTCTCTTGCATTTTCAACCGGTTCGCCATTAATAGTTTCAACCTTTAGCAGGGCAAAGTATTTTTCGCCCTCTTTAGGTTGTCTTATCTGTCCTGATATGAGCTCTCCAGTCCTTAGATTAAATCTTTTTATCTGTGAGGGAGAGACATAGATATCATCAGGTCCTGGTAGATAATTGTAATCTGGCGAACGCAGGAAGCCGAATCCCTCATTGAGCGTTTCAAGAACACCCTCTCCATAGATCACCACATTCTGCTCCACCTGTGCATGTAACATATTATAAATCAGATCCTGTTTTTTCAGAGTCTGCGCATTTTCTATCTTCATAACCTGCTGGGCAATCTGGGCAAGATCTGAAAAACTTTTTTCCTTAAGCTCCTTAAGATTTATTCTCTGCGGTGGAGTTGAAACAGGAGATATCTCTTCCTGTATAACTGAATTTGAGACCTCAGTTTTCACAACTTCAGTCTCTGTATTATTTTCTAAATTTTTTTCTGATCTCTTCCTTACCATACCTCATCCTGAAATTATTTTAAGTAACGCTTCCCTGATAAGTTAAAGATTATAGTCTAAAAATGGATTTTTAAATAAGCATTGGGAAGGTAAATAAAAAATATAAATATAAGTTAAACTCTTGGTAAAAAAATGTCAAGCTCTTTCTTTCAATGTCCATATGGTTCTTTCCAGCTCTCTGATAACGTAGGGGATACCAACATCATGTGGGTTGGTTACCAAACCCTGCTTCTCCACTTCAAGACGTTTTTCCAGATCGGGCAGCACCTTTCTGTCTGCTATATTTCTTAATATGATTGCTGCATTCATCCGCATAAAGGTATTTTCGTCCTTTAAAAATACAGTTTTGAGCTTGTTTATCCAGAGTGCCGCCTTTAGAGGCCTTTTTTTCTGATACTCCTTTATCCCATTGGTAATATTCTGACTGGCTAACTGCCTTACATATCGGTCAAAAATATGTTCCTTAACACCCAGAAGTGGAAACTGCATATCTATTACCAGTTCATTGGTGTTATTTGCAAGGCATTCTATCATAAATCTTCTGAGCTCGTTGTCCTTCTCTTTATTGAAAAAAGCAAAGTACTCCTTTATAACATCATCAAAATCGCTGTTGGCAGCAACCAGTATTAATGCCCTTTTAACTCTATCTGATAAATCCTTCGCTTTGAAAAAATCAAGTAAAGCTTTCTTCCAGAGAAGCGATGTTATGGGAATTCCCTTGAGAAAACTATTTTCTTCTCTTAGTATCTCTATGGCATCCTGCAGTCTCATAACTAAGCGGACATCACATTATTTCTTGAAATATTTTTTACCTTATACATGGCGTTATCGGCTTTCACCACAAGCTCTTCCTTGTTTTTTGCATCTTCAGGAAAATTGGCATAACCGATACTGGCAGTAAGCTTAAGATTTAAACCTTCTTTAGCAAGGAAATTATTATTTCTGATATTTTCCAGTATTCTATTGGCAACAAGCCCTGCCTGCTCCTTAGTTGTCTCTGGTAGTATTATGACAAACTCATCTCCCCCATATCTTATGGGAATATCTATGTTTCTTATGGATCTCATAATAATCTCTGCAACCTCTTTTAGTAGATTACTACCATAAAGATGACCATAGGTATCATTAACCTCTTTAAAATGATCCATATCCATAAAGATCAGAGAAAGATCTCTGTTTTTCCTCAACGCCCTTTTAATCTCCCTGTCCAGCATCTCGTGAAAAAATCTGGTATTATAAAGACAGGTAAGATCGTCTCTCACGGTCAACTCCTGAATCTTAGCAAAATTTTTTGCATTATCAATGGCTATGGCTATATAGTCCGAGAGATATATAAGCACATCAAGATCATCGGAGCTAAACTCCTTCTCAATCCTTTTATTGATTAGCTCTATCACACCTAAAACCTTGCCTCTGCAGATAAGCGGGCAGCATATTACCGATCTGGTTTTAAAACCCGTAAAATTGTCTATAATTGGTGTGAACCTTTCATCTTTATCAACATTTGAAACCAGAAGCGGCTGTTTATTGTTAAACACCCAGCCTGCTATACCTTCACCCGATTTTATCCTTTTACCCTTTATCTTCTGGGCAAAATCTCCCACCACTATTTCAAAATAAAGCTCATTGGTCAGCTCATCCGCCAAAAGAAGCGACCAGTTTTTAGCTGAAAGCAGATCACCTACCTTTTCAAGCACCAGTTTTAGAACCTCTTCCAGATCAAGTGTAGAAGTAAGAAGCTTGCCTATCTCCGAAAGGGCTTTAAGGGTAACAATCTTTCTTTTATATACTGCTGATGTCATTGTAATTAATAATATTAGAAAACATTTTTAAAAGTAAATAAAAATTTAATCAAATCTCACCCTAAGCTCCATACCGTTCAGCTCCATCAAAAGATATCCCTTATCTCTTATAAGGCTATAAAGACTGTGCAATATCTCCACATCCTTCATGCAGTATTCAATCACCCTGTTTAGCTGCCCCTCCCTGAACCATTTTACTGCCAAAACTCCATCGCCTGATTTGTCATCTCCGAGATTAATCCTTGCAAGGGAGCTCAGGCTTTTTCTTTTCCCTGTTTTTTCTTTTATTTTTTTCAGCAGATCAAAGGATCTAATATTTAATCTCCTGCCTGCGTATGGCATAAGCACTTTAAAGTCAAACTCCTCATTGTTAAAACCCACTACAATTTCAGCACTCTCCAGTCTTTCAATAAGCTTTAACACATCTTTTTCCTCATATAGTTCAAACTCCTTCTTCTCCTCATCATAAACAACTGCTACTGCCAGCCCAAGAAGGTGGGCATTCTGCCAGCCGCCTACCTCATCGGCGAGCCTCTGGGTTTCAAGATCAAAAAAAATTGCTTTTTTATTCCTGTCAATGAAGGGCTGTGGAGACTTACTTTCAGATTTTTTGACAGTAAATGGAGATTTTCTGCCAATAGTCTTATGAGGGTGAATAAGATTTTTTATCAGGAAGAGAGCTCCTTCCTTATCCAGCGGATAATTCTGAGAACCGCATTTGGGCGAATGTATGCAGGATGGACAGCCTGTTTCGCAGTCAAGATCGGAAGAGCACAC
>JBEQAF010000071.1:0-11042 GCA_041640455.1 bacterium | reverse complement strand
TGCCGTTGGAGTAGCAGTGGGTATGGGAGAGTATCTTATTGCAATTGTAACCACCCTTATTGTGTTGATAAACCTCATGGTGCTGAAAAAGCTTGAGTTTCTGCTCCCTGCAGACAGATATTCGAACATAATAATCACATGCTCTTACAATAAGGAGATAAGAAACTTTCTGGATAATCTTCTTAAAAAAATAAATCTTAACGTAGAAGAATATAGAGAGAACTATCTGATTGAAGAAAATAAGATTGAAGTCCTCTTTACAGTAAAATATAAAAACCGCAGCCATCTTATGGCACTCATAGACGAGCTGAAAAAAGAAAAAGATATCTCAAAACTCTTTGTAGACTGATTAGTACAGTTAAAAAAAACTTAAAAATTTTTACACTTGCAAAATGAAAATTCTATGATATATTTGTAATATGAAACAGTTTATAATTCTGTTTCTAATCTTTTTGACCTCTACAGATCTAATAGCTAAGGATTTTCTAATCTCGGTAAATAAAATTGATGAAACCATATCTCTTATAGATTTTGAAGATAAAAGGGTAACCCATACTATCAAAGTGGGGATGATCCCTGAATCCATTGCGGTTCATCCCAATGGCAGATTTGTATATGTGGCAAACTCGGGACAGAATACGATCAGTGTAGTTGATCTGCAATCAAAGACTGTAATCGATACCATCCCTGTGGACAACTACCCCTCAGCGCTGGAGGTATCAAAGGATGGCAATATTCTCTACATTCTTGAATATGCAGGTTTTTTAGGATTCTATGATCTTACAGGCAGGTCTTTTATTACAAAAATTCCTGTTGGCTTTACTCCAAACCATATGGTTCTGGACAGAACAGGCAGATATGCATACATTAAC
Source organism: bacterium (assembly GCA_041640455.1). Taxonomy (GTDB): domain Bacteria; phylum CALINM01; class CALINM01; order CALINM01; family CALINM01; genus JAOAGA01. Next base: position 10,170 of record JBEQAF010000071.1, on the reverse strand, counting down.
AACAAATGGGGAAACTCGGTTACCTGTGTGGATCTTATCCAAAAAAGTGTGGTAACCAGTATATACCTTATGAGACAGCCCAGCGGGGTAACGGTAAGCAATGACAATAACAAGGTATATGTGCCCTCATTTTTCTCCCATGGCTGTTATGTAAATATAATTGATACAGCCACAAACAGACTGGAAGGCACCTACCGCATCCCATGTATACCTACTGCCATTACTGCCGTTCCTGACTCGCCATTACTAATAATTACCAATACTGCAGGTATGGCTGTAATATTTGATTCTGTAAACAGATATGTGTTGACCAGTCTGCAGGTGGGGACAACACCATTAGCGGTGGTGGCTTTGCCGCAAGGGAAATATGCCTGCACCGCAAACTATGGTTCCAATAATCTTTCGGTATTAAATATTGACAATCTGATTGTAAGCTCTCAGATATCTGTAGGGGCTGGACCAACAAGACTTGCCTATGTCAACATAGATAATACTCCTCCGAGGATAACTATATCACTGCCTGAGAATCAGCAGATACTCTGGCCGCCAAATAGCAAATTTGTAAGAATTACACCGATAATAACAGTTTACGATGATACTGACCCCAATCCGCAGGTCAGGCTTGTATCCATTGAATCCAGTGAAGAAACAAAAGATATCTTCTACTCCAGTGCAGAGCTGGGTACCGATGACAGGGATTTTTATCTGAGGGCAGAAAGAAGTGGAAAAACAAAGGAAGGTAGAGTTTACACCATTACCTACTCTGCTAAAGATAGCTCTGGAAATGAGGCTTTTTCAACCATAGAGATTAGAGTTCCCCATAATATCTCGCCTGTTAATTCAAAATAATATTCCTCATCATTGACAATCTACTTTTTTTGTGGTTACCTTTTCAATAGGGCAGATGATTATCAGCATTGCCAGAAGGAGGATTTTATGAGAAAGATGCTTTTTTTTATCTTCATGTTTATTCTGACTGTGAGTATTGCCTATGCTCAGGATGTTTATTATGTTCAGTCTGAGCAGGCAAAGGTGTTCAGTAAACCTGCCTTTGATGGTCAGGTTATAGCTGTTATTAACAAAGGTGGCAAAGTTGAGCTTATAGAAAAAACTCGCAACTGGGGAAAGATAAGATTTAATAATCAGGAGGGCTATATATCGGTTTTTCTTCTGGATAAAAATCCGCCCTTAGATAGAATAGGTGCTAAAAAGGAAGATGTTAAAGAAAGTGGTAGAAAAAGGGCATCAGAAGAGACTACCGCCATAGCAGGAGTAAGAGGGCTCACAGAAGAAGACAGAAAAAGGCTTAGTATAGAAGGAAAGGTAAACTATGAGGCTCTCGAGAAAATAGAAGAGATTAATATTTCGAAGCAGGAAATAAATAAATTTCTTGAGGAAGGTAAAAAATGAAAAGGCAGATAATCATTTCTCTTACAGCTCTGTTACTTTTAAATTCTGCCATATGCCATTCAAAGGAAAATTTTAGAGAGCGGATCAGCAGGATGGAGAATAGATATACCAGCTCTGATGTGGATGAAGAGGTGCGATTTGGCAGAGAAATAGCTGCAAGGATTCTTGGCAGAATCCCCTTATATAACAACAATGAGTTAAACAGATATATCAGCCTTTTAGGTAAGGCTCTTGCAGGAAACTCATCTCGCTCAGACATTGAATTTCATTTTGCCGTGCTGGACAGTGAAGAGGTGAACGCCTATTCGGCGCCAGGCGGATATGTGTTTATCACAAAAGCTGCTTTAAGATATGTAAAGGATGAGTCTGAGCTGGCAGGTATTATTTCTCATGAGATCGCTCATATTACCGAGCGGCATATAGTTAAGGAGCTCAATATTAAAGGTATGGAGGATGACCCGGTTGCAGGCTTTGCAAGGTTTATTGGTGGTGGAACCGATGTGGCAAAGGTTGCCTTTGCTCAGGCTGTGGATAAAGCCCTTGACATACTTTTCAAGGACGGATACAAGAGAGAAGACGAGCTTGAATCGGATAGGATTGGTGCTATCATCTGTGCAAGCACAGGTTATGACCCTAAGGGAATAGTAAGATACTTAAGAAGAATTAAAGATCTGGACGAAAAGAAGGCAAATGTTGGGAAGACTCATCCAGTATTTGACAGAAGAATTTCAGAATTAGAGACATTTATTAATCAGGAGGTTGGTAATATAAAATCTCCACTCGGTATTGGCAGATTTGAAAAAATCCTGGAAAGATTAAAAATAAAATAAGGAGCTAAGAGTGAAGAGAAAACTGAGAATATTTTTTGGATTTTTAATAATTCTATTAGGGTCTAAGGGAGTTCTTCTTGCCGATGATTTTCATTACAACAATATTATTGTGGGAGATAGGGCGGCAGGATTGGGTGGAGCCTATATTGCTGTATCCGACGACGCAGCGGGGATGTATTATAACCCTGCTGGAGTGGCATACACGGTAGGAAGAAACCTCTCTGCAAGTGTTAATGCCTATCATAATCTGGAAAAAAAGTTTGACGGTGTTATAGGCAGTTATGGATGGAAGAGAAAGTCCTCTGCGCTTATACCGAACTTTTTTGGTATAGTCCAGCCTGTTGGAGATATAAAGCTCGGGCTTTCTTATGCAGTCCCTGACTCCATAAAGGAAGATCAGGATCATGTGTTTTTTAATGTTAACAACAATGTGGACAGGTATGTTATTAACCTTAATAACGATGATAACACCTACAATATAGGAATCACGGTAGCAAAAGAGATATCAAAATCCTTTTCTACCGGGCTTACGCTTTATCTGCACAGAAGGGAAAATCAGATAATTTTTAATCAATTTATAGAAAGAACTGGGCCGGCGGCTTATGAGTGGACGGGGAACTATCTGGAGACCAATGAAACGGGAATTAGACCTGTGATTGGTCTTATGTTTTCACCGGCAGACAAGTTTTCTGTTGGGCTTTCCTTATCAAGAATTTTTGTAATTGATTCGAGCTCTACCTATCAGTTTACCCAGTCAAGGCAGGGATATTCAGCTGCTCCAACCAATCTTCCTGATCTGACACCTTCAGCAACCTTTTCAGTCACTGATTCGAAAAGAAAATATCCCTATCATTTAGGTGTGGGGTTTGCCTATTTTCCTTCAAACGCCTTTTTATGTGCCTTTGATATAAACTATTTTAGCAGGGTAGATGATGATATATTTGGAGATAAAAAGGCTGTAATAAATCTTGCCCTCGGTGCAGAATATTATATTACAAGAAGCTGGGCTATAAGAGCTGGATTGTTTACCAATAGATCAAACTCAGAATCTTTGCCTGTTACAAGATCTGAGTTTTCTCCAATTCCTGAAGATACAGACCTGTATGGCGGCACACTAAGTATCAGTAGATTTACGAGAAACACCTCTGTTACCTTAGGAGGCAGTTTCTCCTATGGCACAGGGAAGGCTCAGGTTGTATCAGGTAGTAATAGCCTGCAGGATGAAACTATTAGAAGCTGGACCATATTTATCTCCTCTTCCTACTCCTATTAGACTTATGCTTGCTTTTGAGGAAGAGATAATTTAATATTGTAACTAATGAAATCTTACACAGAGTATATTACATTCAACACCAGTAAGAAAAGAGAGCTTGTAAATATTACCGATGAGGTAGATCGGGCTGTAAAAAAATCTGGAATTCAAGAGGGGATGGTGCTTGTATCGGCAATGCATATTACAGCGGCTGTTATAGTTAACGATGATGAGCCAGGCTTACACAGGGATATCTGGGAGTGGCTTGAGAAGATTGCGCCTTTTAATATAAACTATAATCATCACAGAACTGGCGAAACAAATGGCGATGCCCATCTAAAAAATATTCTCTGCCATCATCAGGTAATAGTTCCCGTAACCAACGGAAAACTGGATCTGGGTCCATGGCAGGAGATATTTTACGCTGAGTTTGACGGGCAGAGACCTAAAAGGCTGATAATTAAGGTCATGGGAGAGTGATGCGCACAAAAAAAAGAGTCGATTCAGAGCTATCCTTTACCATAAATAATATTGACACACTGAGGAAGGTTCTGGGGCATAGAAACGAATATATAAACTATGTAGAGAAAAAACTGCCCGTAACCATTCATCATAAAGGTAATGTTATCAAAATTATAGGTGAAGAAACATACATTGATAAAACCAAGTCTCTCTTTGACAGAATGATAGGGCTCATTGAGAAGAAGAGAGAGCTTAATCTCTTTGAGATAGAGTATCTGATAAAAAATCTTTTTGCTGATGACGAGCGGGTTACGGAGCTTCTGGATGATGTGGTGCTTATTACGGCAAGAAAAAAACCTATTGCCCCCAAAAACATTTCTCAGAAAAGATATGTGGATGCCATTAAGAATAACGATATGGTATTTGCCATAGGCCCGGCAGGTACAGGAAAGACCTATCTGGCAGTTGCCCTTGCCGTTTCGGAGCTTTTAAATCACAGGGTGCAGAGAATTATTCTTACCAGACCAGCAGTTGAAGCAGGAGAGAAGCTCGGGTTTCTGCCTGGTGGTCTGGCTGAGAAGGTTGATCCCTATCTGAGACCTCTTTATGACGCCCTTTATGACATGCTGGATTATGACAAGGTTATAAGGTTTTTAGAAAAGGGGATAATTGAGATAGCCCCCATAGCATTTATGAGAGGGAGAACACTTAACGACTCCTTTGTTATTATGGACGAAGCCCAGAACACTACAACCGAACAGATGAAAATGTTTTTAACGAGGCTTGGTTTTAATTCAAAGGCAGTAATTACTGGAGACATAACTCAGATAGATATTCCGAAAGAGCAGAAATCAGGGCTTGTGGAGGTTCAGAATATTTTAAAAGATATAGAAGGTATTGAGTTTATATATTTTACAGAAAAGGATGTGGTCAGACATCCGCTTGTTCAGGATATTATAAGAGCCTATGAAAGATATCATCATAAAGAGGGGTAAAAAGGATGAAAAAGTTCATTGTTCTCTTCTGTGTCTGTACTGTATTAATGGGAATGGGCGGAGTTGGTGATGATGAGACCAAACTGCCCAAACTCAAAGATAATATAAAGCTTGAACTAACCGATACGGATGGCTATAAGATAATTCTGGAAAATGCTTCCATTGCAGAGCTTGCTTATATTGCTGGTAACGCAGGTAGAGGTAAGCAGATAATTGAACTTAACAGGATCAGAAAGATAGATGTAAAGCCTCTCTCAGATAAAGAGGTAACTGCCGAAATAACATTAAAAAACAATGAGATTATAAGGCTTGTAATGAATGGTCAGCAGAGATTAAAAGGAAAATCCAGATTTGGAGTATATTCTATAAAGATCTCAGACATCAGACAGGCTGTATTTCTTGATTAAAAAGGCAGGATAAACCTGCCTTTCTTAACTTGTATTCCTTGTTAACCGATCAGGATTCGCCTTCGTAAGCCTTTTTGATAGCCTCTTTGCCAGCTGCTACGGCTTCAGATATGGCTCTTTTCTGTTCAGCTAAAAAATCTTTTGTGTCATCAACAAGGTCAGCCAGTTTATCCTTTACAGCATCTGCGGAATCCTTAATCTTTTCTCTGGTCTCCTTCCCTGACTGGGGAGCAAAAAGAATAGCAATACCAGCTCCGATAGCGGCTCCTGATATAAACCCTATCAGGAAGGCTCCAAAACTTGATTTTTCTTCACAACTCATAAATTATCCTCCTTTTTAAATTTTTTCGAGAAATGGGATATTAAACTACCTGCACCTACTTCAAATCCTAATTTTATCAGCGAAAGCTTTGATTTTGTTTTGTCAAAGGATTCTTTCGCACTGTTAAATATGTTCTCCACTGTGGTAGCGGCTTCTTTTACTTTGTGAACAATCTCTTTAGCATCCAAAGAGATGTCCTTTACGGAATTTCCGATTACATTCATGGTGGCTAATATTTTTTTTGTCTCATCAAGTACAGGCTTTATCTCATTCTCCAGCTTTGCAATCTTTTCTTTCATCTCCTGTCCCTCTTTCTTGAGATTCTGTATGATCAGGAGAAAGATAACCAGTATGGCTATAAGCACCAGTGTCTGTATTAGGACAAAAATTTCTAACATTTATGGCTCTCCTTAGTTTTTAATTAATTATACATTACTTTCGTTTTTTTGCAAATTTTCCCTTCCCGTAAGATAGACAACCACCACTCCGATCTCATAAAGGATCTGCATGGGAACCATCATAAGCATAAGATTAAAAACATCCGGAGTAGGAGTTAGTAAGGCTGATAGTATAGAATTTAAAAGAATAAAAAATCTCCTTTGTCTATTTAAAAATTTTGCATCTATCAACTTCATTCTACCCAGCACAAACATAATGAGAGGCAGTTCAAACATAATGCCAAAAACTATAAGAAACATAAAAACAAAGGATATGTAGGAAGAAAGTGATATCATAGGCTTAATGTCTTCGGTCTGATACTGAAGAAGAAAGTTTATCCCCGATGGTAGAACATATCGGTAGCAGAAAAAAATACCCCCATAAAACAGAATAGTCCCTGCAATCACAATAAGTTTAAGGTAGTTTTTAACAAGATCTGTATATTTTCCAGCTATTCTTGCTATTTCAAAGATTATGTACGGGACTATTACCAGTAAGGCTAAAAAGAAGGCAACCTTAAGATAGCTCATAAAAGCTTCTGGCAGAGAATAGAGAATGAGCTTCATGTTGATGATGGATATCAGTTTCTGGAGTATATCTTTTACAAAATATAGCATTAAAAAAAACACGGCACCGCAGACTATAAATATTCTGATAAAAATCTTACGGACATCTCTTAGAACCGCAAGTTTTTTTTCATCAAAAAGTTCCATCAGATATTAAATCCCTCTTTTTTTAATCTTTTTTTTAGCTCTTCCTTAGTCTCTTCCGAGCCTTCAGATATTACATAGAGAATATTCAGTTTCCCCTGCTTTATCTGCCATCGGAACCCTTTTTCTTCCAGTCTTTTGGCATCCTTTTTTGCATTCATAATATCCTTATATGCCCCAACCTGTATAAGAAATGTATTTTTTTCTGACCTCTGTTCCGGTTTTTTATCAGCAGGAATGGTCAACAAATTAGAAGGCGGGTTAGAAGCCGAAGAGATGTTTTTAAAACCCGAGTAGTTTGGGAAAACAATTGTTATTTTATCTTTAGATTCTGGCGGTAGAAGGTTTTTGGATTCCGACTCCATATGTGTAAAGTAAGTACCAGCCTGTATCCCGAGATAAAAAGCTCCTGTTACTATGGAGATTAATAATAGTATAAAAAGAACCAGCTCAGATTTTTTTATATAAAGATGAATCATTACATCTGCTCCGGTGCGTTCACCTTAAGCAAAAACAGCCCTCTTTTGATCGTTTCTTTGAGCAGTTTAAGAAGGCTAATTCTACTTATAGTAAGCTCCATATCCTCTTCATTAATAAACCTGTGGGCATTGTAATAACTGTGAAATATCTGTGCCAGATTGATAAGATAGTAAGACATGAGATGAGGCTCATATCTCTCTGCCATATCAAATATCAGGTCAGGAAAGGTCAGTATCTGGGTAATGAGCTCCTTCTCCTCATCAAGATGAAGTCTTTTCAAATCAATCTTTAGCTGGTCAACATTTATCCCTTTCTCTTTAGCCACTCTAAAGACGCTGTTAATCCTTGCATACATATACTGCACATAAAAGACTGGATTATCAGTGCTTTTCTGCTTTACCAGCTCTATATCAAAATCTAAGGGGCTATCGTTTTTTCTTGTAAGAAACATAAATCTCATTGCATCTTTCCCCACCTCATCAAGCACCTCTCTGAGGGTAACAAAATCACCAGCCCTTTTGGACATGGTAACCTGTTTGCCTGCTCGGTAAAGGCTTACCATCTGAACCATAAGTATTCTCAACCTGCTTTCATCATAGCCCAGAGCCTTGACTGCAGAAAGCAGGCGCTTAACATATCCGTGATGATCGGCACCCCAGATATTTATATACCTATCAAAGGATCTCTCAAATTTAAGCTTGTGATAGGCAATATCGGAGCTAAAATAGGTCTTCTCACCATTTTCTTTGATAAGCACCCGATCCTTGTCATCTCCAAAGCATGTGGAGCTGAACCAGCTTGCTCCGTCCTTTCTGTAAACATAGCCGTTCTTATCTAACTGCTCTATTGTTCTGTCCACTTCACCCTTTTCAAAAAGCTCTTTTTCAGATACATAACTGTCGAAAAACACTGAAAAATCTTCAAGATCCTTTCTAATCCAGCCAAGCACCTCCTTTTTGCCCAGTTCGCTCGCATTCAAGATATTTTCTTCTGTCTCATCAACGGATTCATAAAGCTCAAGATATTTTTCTGCCAGCTCCTTTACATATTCGCCCATATAAAGATCGTCATAGAACTCAGTCTTAACCCCCTTTTTTTCCTGAGCCCTTTTAAGAATGGATACGCCTAAATTTCTTATCTGGCTGCCCGCATCGTTTATATAAAACTCTTCATAAACCTCGTGTCCCAGCTCCCTCAGGATCAGTGCGAGAGTTGAGCCAATAGCAGCCCCACGTCCATGCCCCACGTGCAGAGGTCCGGTTGGATTGGCGCTGACATATTCAATGAGAATCTTCTCCTTTTTATCTGTCTTTGGCGTCAGAAAAGTTTTGAAATCCATTGATAGCTCTTTCAGGTACTCCAAAATATGATCATAATTAAGAAAAAAATTTATAAAACCTGGACCTGCTGTCTCTATTTTTTTAAAAAAGGGAGATTTTATGTTGTCAGAAAGGGTTTTTGCAATCTCTCTCGGATTTTTTTTCAGTCTGCTACCCAAAAGCAGAGCCAGATTGGTAGAGTAGTCTCCGTATTCTTTTTTCCTGGGGATCTCTATTTCATAAGCTGGCAGATCCTGTATATTAAAATCGGACAGAATATTTTTCAGCTCCTTTTCAATTATATCTTTTAAAAATCTTTTCACGCCGTATCTCCTTAGAAAGGTCTGAAATCCATATCTGCCTTTAACTCAAGAATGGCATTTTTCAGAAGCTTAATGGTACTATCAAGATCTTTTTCCGCCAGCATCTCCACAGGGGTGTGCATATATCTGAGAGGCACCGATACAAGTCCTGTGGCAACACCTCCTCTGGTTAACTGCATAACATTGGCGTCTGTTCCTGTTCCCCTCGGATGCCCTTCTATCTGATGGGGTATTTTGTTTTTCTTAGCCGTTTTAACAAGAATATCAAATATGTGAGGATTTATGTTGGGTCCTCTGGTGATAATAGGACCGCCTTCAAGCTTGCTTTCTCCCACAATCTTTTCATCCACTGAAGGGAAGTCAGTGGCAAAGCCAACATCGATAGCTATTCCAACCCGGGGATTAATATTGTAAGCCGATATAGTAGCGCCTCTTATTCCCAGCTCCTCCTGAACAGTTGCAACTCCGTAAACATTCACATCCAGCCTGTCTTTTACTTCTGAAAGTGCCTTTAAGGTTTCTGCCACACAGAATGCGCCCATCCTGTCATCAAACCCTCGTCCTACCAGATAGCCGTTAAGCAGCCTTTCAAGTCCACAGTCTATGGTAATCGGATCGCCTATGTTTACATGGCTTAGTGCCTCTTTTTTGCTCTTTGCGCCAATATCAATAAAAAGCTCATGTATCTTTGATACCTTTTCTCTTTCGTTAGCCTCCAGCAGATGAATGGGCTTCTGCCCGATCACACCCTTCACCTTACCCCTCTCTGTGTGGATAAACACCCTGAACCCCGGTAGAAGTCTTACATCTATGCCACCGATGGCAGAAAAATATATAAACCCCTTCTCGTTCACATACTTGACCATAAGACCTATCTCGTCAATATGACCGGAAATCATTACATTATAGGAGTTTTTATTTTTTGACTTTAGCTCCGCATAAACATTACCCATAGTATCAACAAATACCTCATCGCAAAACTTTTCAGTGTAGTTTTTAAAAAGCTTGGAGGCATTCTCCTCAAATCCTGATGGGCTGGGTAGCGAAATCAGATTCTCAAAAAAACTCATCGACGACTTGTTCATAAATCCCCCTTTCTCCCTTTTATCTGATAATGAAAAACCGCTTTATTATGCTTTTTCAAGTTTTCTGAAAAATAATGGGTCCCGTCATTTCTTGCTACAAAATAAAGGTAATCTGTTTTGGCGGGGTGTAACGCTGC
>JBEQAF010000070.1:0-11090 GCA_041640455.1 bacterium | reverse complement strand
CTTCTTAATACGCTCATTACCAAAAGAATTTCTTAAAAAAGACTGAGCTTCTTTTCTAATATCATCTATCAGCTTTTCATTCAGGGCATCAAGAGAAAAATAATAAAAAACATCAATTATAAAATTATCAATTTCAACTAACTGGCTTACTATGGCGTCAACATCTTTAATATTTTCAATATAGATCCCCACATTGTTTGTATCTCTTGCATTTTCTAAGGCAGCCTTTATTCTCTGCCAGAGCTCTTCTTTTGTCTCCTCAGTTTTTTGCAATGGCTGAATGGAATTAAGGTTCTGAGAGTTTTGTAAATCCACAACATTTAAATTGATACTATTAACATCAAAGAACTGATTCTGACTATCTGAATTATGTGTAGAGTGCTGGCTGGCGTTGCTGTTTGCTTGCTCTTTATGCCTGATAAACTGCTTCTCTGAAAGGGCTATGTTTTTAATACTACTGGCTTCCATAATATTCTCAAGACCACCAGCCTGAAAAATATTATTCATATCCATTGTTAATAGATTTAAAAACTCATATAACTCTTCACCGCTGACCTGACAGGAAAAAATTATCCTGTTAACCCTTCTGAGAAACAGGGTCTGCAAAAAATCCCTCAAAACAGGATTTGCAGAAGATATTCTGTTATTTTTAACTATAAAAGCCTCTTTGGTAGCTTCTATGGTAAGCTTGCCATCTTCACAAAAGGTTGCAATATCTGCAGCTATTTTTGATAGCACCTTGCTAAGAGTAGGATGTCCTGATGGGTAAAAGGATATGGCTTTAATAGCTTTGGCTAAATCTATAACTGTATTTTCAACGCTTACAATGTTAGCCATATTGGTTTTAATCTATCAGAAAAAGCCATTAAGGTCAAATATTATTTATATTTCAAGGAAATATGCACATATGTTATATGAATTCAGACAGAATTCTTTGCTTTCATCTAAGTTTAAACTTAATTTAATCTGATGGACCTTCTATACAGAAAAAGGTGCCATGCAGTCCATATTCGCTGTATAAGGGACATTGTCTGCAAAGACAACCTTTTTTTACCAGAGTATCTGATGCCCTGCCAACAGCACAGAAAACCCCCTCCTTTTTTGGAAAAAGAGGTTTGGTATAGGTCGGGCAGTCCTCACAAAGGCAGATCCCTAATTTTTCCTCATCGTAATTAATCATATTAAAATTATAATAGATAAAACCTGACTGTCAAATTATAATCTAATAAGGAGGTATATTATGAAAAAGGAGATATTTTCATCAAAGGCTCCCAAACCTATCGGACCATATTCTCAGGGGGTTATGATAGGAGGGTTTTTGTTTTTATCGGGGCAGATACCGATTGATACAGAAAAGGGGATAGTTGTAGGTAGCAATATTGAAGATCAGACAGAGCAGGTTTTAAAAAATATTCTGGCAATTCTTAAAGAAGCAGGTTATGGGCTTGAAGATGTGGTTAAAACAACCATATTTCTTAAAAATATCAATGACTTTGCTGGTATGAACGGTGTCTATGAGAAATATTTCAAAAGCCCCTATCCTGTAAGGTCAACTGTTGAGGTTTCCAATCTCCCAAGAAACGTGCTTGTAGAGATAGAGGCTATAGCATTCAAAGGCTAAACAGCCTTGTTGACTCTTCCTGATTTGATGCAGCTGGTGCAGACCTTTATCCTCTTTACCTGTCCGTTTGCAAGAACAGCCTTTATATTCTGAAGATTGGGGTAAAAAATCCTTTTTGTCCTATTGTTTGCATGGCTCACATTATTTCCAACCTGTGGCTTTTTTCCGCAAACATCGCACATTCTTGACATAAGATCACCTCACAAAAAATTTAGAGGGTTTATTATAGTAAACCTGTAATATTAATGCAATAAAAATTTTACTCTTTAACCAGATAGGTATAGACATATTAACCAGTTTGATTTTATTGAAGTAAAAGGAGGTGAATGGAAGAATGCAAAGGAAACCATAAGCAGGAAAGAGGCTTTCCACAGGCTAAGGAAGATCCAAACGCTTAAAAGATTGGGGAACAGTATATGGGTGTTTTAAATAAGGTAAAGACCTATCATTCAGCTTACATAATTTATTCCAAACTGGTAAATATGTCTTTAGCAAGTGCATGTTTAATGTTTTACATTCTGTATGGTAAGACTAAATGCACCGTAAAGGGCTGAAAGATCCTGCAGGGAGGTTTTATTTATCACTGTTGTGTCAAAATGGATTTTAAATGTGTGCTCACGAAAACCTTTTTTAATCTCGTTTATCATTAGTTCAAAAGCCGATGATATGCCTCCCCCCAAAATTACGCAGTTTATATCAAGAATATTAACCAGATTGGCTATACCAATGCCCAGATGGTAACCGGCTTTTTCAAAAACCTTCAGAGCCTTTTTATCTCCCTTTTTTGCAAGATTAAATATGTCTTCCGGTTCAAGTTCAAGCCCTGTCAGCTGATGCATCTGATTTTTAATAGCCCGTCCTGAAGAATAGGCTTCCAGACAGCCTTTATTTCCACAACCGCATAGGGGACCGTTAGGATGAATTACCATATGTCCTATCTCCCCTGCCATCCCCTTTTGACCTTTAATCAGTCTCCCATCTATTACTATCCCGCCGCCAATACCTGTGCCGAGTGTTATGCCCAGATAGCTTTTAAAATCCTTTGCTGAACCGGCGTAACCTTCGCCCAGTGCAAAAAGATTGGCGTCATTTTCTACGAAAACTTTTACACCAAAGGCTTCTGATATGATTTTTTGGACATCAAGATTTTTCCATAAAGGTAGATTGGGAGATTCTACCACCACACCGTCATCCTTAACAAGACCGGGAACACCGATGCTTATGGTGCTGTAGTTTTTAAAATCCTCAAAACGAAATATCTCTTCCCTGAATCCAGCAACAAATGTCTGGGGATCAGAAAAGAGCCTTGAGCTTGTTTTCCACCATTTAATAAGCTCACCAGACTGACTAAAAATCCCTACCTTACAGCTGGTGCCCCCCACATCAAAACAAAAAACAAGGTCTTCCATTTAAAAAAGCCTTTTTCTAAAATCTTCTATGGTATTTTTTAACCCATCTTCAAGGCTGACAACCGGCTCCCAGTTAAGAATACTTTTTGCTCTTGAAATATCAGGCTGTCTTACCTTTGGATCGTCTTCAGGTAGTGGTTTATAAATAATTTTACTTTTAGAACCTGTAATACGAATAATCTCTTTTGCAAGCTCATTTATGGTCATCTCTCTCGGATTTCCCAGATTTACAGGCAGGTTGTAATCGGACATGAGTAGCCTGTAAATCCCTTCTACAAGATCGGAGATATAACAGAAGCTTCTGGTCTGAGTACCATCTCCAAAGGCTGTTATGTCTTCATTTTTTAATGCCTGCGAGATGAATGTGGGAATTGCCCTGCCATCATTTATTCTCATCCTCGGTCCGTAGGTATTAAATATACGCACAATCTTGGTATTCACATTATGATATCTGTGATATGCCATCGTCATGGCTTCAGCAAATCTTTTTGCCTCATCATAAACTCCACGGGGACCTATGGGATTTACATTTCCCCAGTAATCTTCATTCTGTGGGTGCACCAGCGGGTCGCCGTAAACCTCTGAAGTGGAAGCCAGAAGATATACTGATTTTTTCTCTTTGGCAAGTCCAAGTGTTTTGTGTGTGCCCAGCGCTCCCACTTTAAGTGTCTGAATGGGTAGATTGCTATAGTCTATGGGGCTTGCTGGTGAGGCAAAGTGCAGTATATAATCAACCGGTCCGGGAATATGGATATAGTTTGTAACGTCCATCTTTATGTATAAAAAATCAGGGTTGTAAAAAAGATGCTCAATATTTCTGATATCTCCAGTAAGTAGGTTGTCAACACAAAAAACCCTGTAATCTCTTTCAAGAAAATACTCGCAAAGATGGGAGCCTATAAAGCCTGCCCCGCCAGTAATAAGAATAGTTTTTTTATTCATTTTTTCTCCCGATCCCGTAGTAGGTGAAGCCAAGCTCTTTCATCTTTTTCGGGCTATACTGGTTTCTACCGTCAAATATAACAGGGCTTTTTAATAATGATTTTATCTTTTCAAAGTCAGGATTCCTGAACTCCTGCCATTCAGTGATTAGCAACATGGCATCAGCGCCTGTTAATGCATCATACTGGTTAGATGCATAATATATTTTATCTCCAAATATCTTTTTTGCCTCATCAATTGCCTTGGGATCAAAAGCTCTAATCTCTGCGCCAGCTTTAAGCAAAGCCTCTATTATATTAATAGAAGGCGCTTCTCTCATGTCATCCGTGTTGGGCTTAAAAGATAGCCCCCAGATAGCAAAGGTTTTGCCGGAGAGGTTTGTCCCAAATAATTCGGTTATCTTGTTTACCAGATGATTTTTTTGCCTTTCATTAACATTATATGCGGCTTTTGGAATCATAAGTTCAAAATTGTTTTCAGCGGCTATATGAATAAGAGCTCTTACATCTTTAGGAAAACAGGAGCCCCCGAAGCCAACACCAGGAAAAAGAAATTGATAACCTATCCTGTAATCGGCACCCACACCCTTTCGAACCATCTCCACATCTGCCCCTACTTTTTCGCATAAAAGTGCTATCTCGTTCATAAAGGAGATTTTTACCGCAAGTAATGCATTGGCGGCATATTTTGTCATCTCTGCGCTTTCATTATCCATCAGTATTATAGGTTTTTCATTTCTGACGAATGGGGCGTAAAGCTCTTTCATAACCTCATATACATATTCGTTATCAGCACCGATTATAATCCTGTCAGGTTTCATAAAATCTTCAACGGCAACACCTTCTTTCAAAAACTCTGGGTTAGAGCAGATATGAATTTTGTGTTTTGAATCCTTAACAATCTCTTTTGCTTTCCTTGCAGTGCCTACGGGAACTGTGCTTTTAAGAACAACAATTTTTTCTCCGTTGGCGAGCTCTTTTATGGTTTTTACACAATCAAAAACATAACTTAGATTAGCTGATCCATCGCTGTTAGATGGTGTGCCAACGGCTATAAATATAATCTTGGAATTTTCTACAGCAAACTTAGCGTCAGTGGTAAAAACAATTCTTTCACTTTTTAAGTTCCAGCTAAGTAACTCAGGTAAGCCCTTTTCATAAATAGGTGAGATAGCATTTTTGAGAAGGTCAATCTTATTTTCGTCAATATCAACGCCTATTACGTAATTACCGCTTTGGGCTAAACAAACTCCTGTTACCAGACCCACATAACCGGTTCCAAAAACTGCGATTTTCATAGCCCCCCCAGATGCTAAGATAATGCCTAGGGCGGGACTCGAACCCGCACGGAGCTAAGCTCCAAGGGATTTTAAGTCCCTTGTGTCTGCCAGTTCCACCACCCAGGCGTTATAAGGTGGAGGCACCGACCGGATTCGAACCGGTGATAGTGATTTTGCAGACCACTGCCTTACCACTTGGCGACGGTGCCAAAAAAAAGAAAAAGCGGGAAACGGGATTTGAACCCGCGACCCTCTGCATGGCAAGCAGATGCTCTACCACTGAGCTATTCCCGCATGTGTGATTTAAACTGTGAATTAAAACATTATCAAATTTAATTAGAGCTTGTCAAGAATTTTCAAAAATTTTTACCAGATAGGTATGGACATATTAACCAGTTTTTTGATTTTATTGAAATAAAAGGATTTGAAGGGAAGGTAATGAAACAGCCATCTGTATTATGTAATCCTAATTTTTTTATCTTGCATTTCTTGACTTATTATCCCTATTAAGTAATAATCTTTCCATATGAAAGAGCTTTTATCATTCTCAGGGCTACTTTTATGGCTATGGCTATTCCCGATGGAGGGGATGCTACTATCAGAATTGGGCATAGAAAGATCAATTAATTACTTTCTCACTACCCATTCTATGACACTTTTAGCCTTTTTGTGGCTAAAAAAAGATTTTATAGACAGATACTCAAACTTTTTAATCCTGATAACTGGCTTTTTAACAATATTCTTCCCATACTTTAAAGACCATTTCTTTATCGTCCTTTTTGTACTGGGTGTCTCATCTGCCTTTCTTGTTCTAAAGGCTGTAAAGTCTTTGATTAATCTGCAAAACCCTCTATTATATTCAGCTTTTGGATTTTCCATAGCATCTCTATCACAGTTTGTTTTTTGCAGATGGCAGATATCTTTGAATCTAAAATTCTTCATAGTGGGGCTTCTGCCCTTATTAGCTCTTATTCCAAAAGAGATAAAAGATTATGAATTAGCTTACCCCGCAACAGATAAAAGATATACTCCTTTCATCTATTTTTTTTATCTCACTGGAGGGATACTTTATAGTTTCATCACTCCTGCATACGAAAAAGCCTGCTTTTTCAAAGGGTTTGAGGTTTTCTATTACATAGCAGGTTGTTTTATTGGCTACCTTGTTTTAAAATTTGACAATATTTTCTGTCTTTTTGGAGCTATAATATCTGGACTGCTTGCCTTTTCATTCCACAAAGTTGATGAATCTTTATTTTACAATCTAAGCATGTTTCTGCTTCAGTTTGCCTTTGGAATGATTGAGATTTTTATTATGAACCATGTTTTTCAGCAAAGACCGCTGCAAAAATCTCTGGCAGTAATATTCTCAGCCATGTGTCTCGGGATTCTTTCGGGCAGTTTTGTAAGCCTTTATCTATTTAATTATGCCAGCCTTATTGTACTTTTTGGTAACATCACAATGATAGCGGCTGCTACTGTATTACTTTTTATTGAGAAAAGAGTAAAAAAAGAACCACAAACGGTTACTAACCCTGTCGGTGAGACTGCCTATTCTCATACTCAAAAATCTGACTATCAGAAAACTGAACATTTTAAAGCAAGGCTTTCTGCAAAAGAGTATGAGGTTCTATTACACATAATGGAAGGAATAACCTATAAAGAGATTGCAAAAATAATGAATATCTCCGAATCTACCATAAAGACCCATGTGAAAAGGATTTTTGAAAAGGAAAAGGTATCAGATAGAAAGTCACTGATAGAAAAGGTTATGTCCACCCATGAAGACAGATAAACAGATTTTTACAGTATCTGAGATTGCCTTAATTGTAAAAGATCTGCTCGAACAGGCTTTCCCTTCTCTCTGGGTTCAGGGAGAAATATCCAATCTTAAAAACTATGGCAATCATCTTTTTTTTACTTTAAAGGATGAGAAAGCTCAGATCAGGTGTGTGCTTTTCAGGGGATACTATAATAGCCTTAAGTTCAATCCAAAGGACGGAATGAGTGTAATCGTTCGTGGGAATTTAAGCCTATATGAGGCGAGAGGAGAGTTTCAGCTTATAGCAAATTATATGGAGCCCTTAGGTATGGGGCTTCTTAAACTTGCTTTTGAGGAGCTTAAAGAGAAACTTAGCAAAAAGGGCTATTTTGACGAATCAAGAAAGAAAAAACTGCCTCTTCTTCCACAAAGAATTGCCGTTGTTACATCTCCAAAAGGAGCTGTTATCAGAGACATTTTAAATATTCTCAAAAGAAGATTTCATAACATGGAGATACTTATAGTGCCTGTTAAAGTTCAGGGAGAGGGTGCAAAGGAAGAGATAGCCTCTGCCATAAACTTCATTAATGAGAGACTGTCTGATCGTATTGAGGTTATCATACTTGCACGGGGAGGAGGAAGTCTGGAAGACCTCTGGGCTTTTAACGAAGAGATAGTGGCAGATGCCATCTATCACTCAAAAATTCCAATCATATCTGCCATAGGACACGAAACAGACTTTACCATTGCAGACTTTGTGGCAGATCTAAGAGCTCCAACGCCCTCAGCGGCAGCAGAGCTTGTGGTACAGAAAAAAGATGAGATAGAAAGGCTTATCTTTCTTCATTTTAAAAGGCTGAAAAACGCTATACTCAAGCATACCGCCCTTTTTAAGAAAAAAATTATTGCTGAAGAAAGGGCTCTAAAATCCCCGATTATGAACTTAAAAATGCGCATAATTAGAGCCTATGAGCTAAAAGATAGATTTTTAAGCTCCATCAGCTTAAAGATCTCTTCTCAGAAAAAGTCCCTCGAGAGCCTCGAAAAAAGACTTTATCTTCTCTCTCCAGTAAAGCTAATTATGAAAAAAAGAGAGCGCATTAATAGCTTAAATGAGAGGTTAAAAGATCTTATTAGTCTTGGATTGATAAGAAAGAGGGAGTGCATCTCAGTGCTTGCAGGAAAAATAGATGTGTTAAGTCCGCTAAAGGTGCTTTCAAAGGGCTACAGTATAACCTTTGACGAAAAATCAAGGGTTATAAAAGATGCGAGCATAGTGGGTATAGGAGAAAAGATCAGAGTAAAACTTTTTAAAGGTAGCCTGGAAGCGGAAGTAAAAGGAAGCAGCTGTGACTGATAAAGGGGGTGAGAGCTTCACCCCCCAATTATTAAAACTCTATAGATAGATTTGCCTGCACTCTTGCCTCTTCAGGGAAGGATTTATTGTCAAATCTGCTCTTGTTGGATGACATGGCAGCAGATACATCAAGCCTGATTAACCAGAGATTTAACCCCAGCCCGGCTGTATAGACCATGTCAATATCAGACTCAGCTAAATTTTTATAAGCACCTGCCCTCAAGGCAAGAAATTTAAGTATGTCCCACTCGATACCACCACCTATATTTCTGCTCTTATAGCCAGGAAAAGTGGTTTCATTCTCCGTAAGGTCCATATCTGCTGCGATGGTAAGGGTTTCAAAGGGGTTTATGGCAATGCCAGCCCTTGCCTGAGGTTTAACCTTGATCTTCCCACCTTTTGGATCATCAAACTTGGGGCTATTAAGATATTTGCCAACCACTCCGAGTTTAAGCCAGTTGACTGGCTGAAATAGAACGCCTGCATCGACCGCAAAGTTGGATGATTCTTTATAATATTTATCCAGTTCATCGGCTATGTCGCTTGAATCTTTGTTAAACAGGGTGATATCTCCCTTCTCTGTTTTGAAAACATTTGCCTGAATATATTTAAGATTGAAACCCACTGCCAGAGAATCTGATATGGGATGACCATATGTAAGCGGCACTTCTATAAGACTGATTCCGTTAGCAAGTATGGAGGTCTGGTTGTCTTTTATAGAGCCTGATACGGCTGATTTGTGAAGATTGGTAGAAGAAACTGAAGCCGAACCTGAGTCTTCTTCTAAGGACTGAATTAAAAGAATGAAGGCATTATAAGCATCCTGAGGGGTGATTTTACCGTAATCTTTTAATTGTTGTTCAGCAACGTACAATAATCTTTTTGCATAAAGTTCAGAGTTAGGGTCACTCTCGCCAAAAACGTCTTTAAGACCATCAACAATTGCATTATATTGATTTTCATTAAAATAACCTAAATTAGTTGGATTATCAACATCTGTTTTATTTTCAGCAAATTTTTTTAACTTTTCTTTCGCATCATCTACACTAGTTCCAATAATCACCTTTTCGAGATCAAGGGCAGGTCTACCGTTTACCTCTGCAATACCGTAAACACCAATTCCAATTCTCTTAATACGAGTTGCTAAAAGCGCATCGGCGTTAACTGTTATAGCGCCCTGCTCTTTATCAATCTTTGTAATGATTGATAGCAGTTTCAAAGCTTCATTATATGCGTCCTCAGTATAGGTAGATCCTTCATCAGAAATCTCTTTCACCAGATCATAGTCAATATCGCTCAACGCATCAATATTGTCTGCAAGATTGTTGTTTAGCCTTACTCCTGCACCTATCTGGGCGTTGATACCAAAATCCTTATCTTTGAAAACCCTTTTTGTCTCTCTGCCAAAAAATCCAAATATGGCAGGATTGTAATACTGAGCTGTAACATCCATGGTGGATGCCACGCCTGCTCCACCCATTCCAAGCTGCCTTGCTCCTATTGGCTGAAACTCCATAGCAAAGGACTTAGGCACAAAAAGTAAAAACGTTAGAAAAATAATTAGCCTTTTCATAAATCCCTCCTTTAAGTTCTTTAGTAAATTAAGCATATTTTAGCAATTAATGCAAGTATTGAAGATCACAGAAAAAAATTCTTTGCCAAAACGGTATTTTCCAGTAAAATCTTAAGCTATGAACAAACAGAACTACATAAAAAACAACAGACCTCACATAGCCTATTTTTCTATGGAGATAGGCATTACTCATCAAATCCCCACCTACAGCGGCGGACTGGGTATTCTTGCTGGAGATACTATTAAATCAGCCGCAGATCTTAAAATACCTTTGATAGGCATCACCCTTCTTACCAAAAAAGGATATTTTGAGCAGGATATTGATGAGGAAGGTAACCAGATAGAGCATGAATGTAAATTTAACCCGGAAACTGTTATGACACCCACTGATATTCTGGTGGATTTGCCTATGGAGGGGAAAAGGGTTTATATTAAGCCCTGGATTTATCATGTGAAAAGTCCTGTGGGGGGAGAGGTTCCCATATTATATCTGGACTCGGATATAGAGGAGAACAGTCCTGAGGACAGGCTTCTCACCCAGTATCTGTATGGTGGTGATAACGAATACAGGTTCAAGCAGGAGCTGATTTTAGGAGTCGGTGGCATCAAGGTATTAAAAGAGCTGGCATTGGATATGAGAAGATATCATATGAATGAGGGACATTCGGCTCTTCTTACTCTTGAGCTTTTAAACGACACAAAAAGGAGCATAGAAGAGGTATGGGACGAGAATCTTATCTGGGACTTCGAGGCGGTAAGAGATAAATGCGTGTTTACCACTCACACACCAGTGGAAGCCGGACATGACAAGTTTGACTATGCTCTTGTAGAAAAGATTCTAAGAGAAGATTATGTTCCAATTAGAGTAATAAAAACCCTGGCAGGAGAAGAAAAGCTTAATATGACCCTCCTTGCGATGAATCTGTCTGAATTTGTAAACGGCGTGGCTAAAAAGCACGGTGAGGTTTCGAGGAAGCTTTTTCCAGGTTACGAGATCTCTGCCATAACCAACGGTGTGCATTCCTACACCTGGGTTTCAAAACACATGGCAAGGGTTTATGATAAATACATACCTGGCTGGGCAAACGAGCCCGAGCTTTTTGTCAGGGCAGAAAATATTCCAGACGATGAGATATACAATGCCCACCTG
>JBEQAF010000069.1:0-11303 GCA_041640455.1 bacterium | reverse complement strand
GTGGCGGGCATGATGAAAGGGAGCAGACACTCAACCAGCTTCTTGTTGAGATGGATGGTTTTGATCCCAACAATGGGATAATTGTGGTAGCAGCAACAAACAGACCTGATATCCTTGATCCTGCACTTTTAAGACCAGGAAGATTTGATAGACAGGTTGTAGTTCCAAAACCAGATGTGAAGGGGAGAGAGGAGATACTTAAAGTTCATACATCAAAACTGCCCCTCGCAGAGGATGTGAATCTTGAACTTCTGGCAAGGGGAACACCTGGTTTTTCTGGTGCCGATCTGGCAAATATGGTTAATGAAGCGGCACTACTGGCGGCAAGGATGAATAGAGAAACCGTTGATATGGCAACCTTTGAAAAGGCAAAAGACAAAGTAATGATGGGCACTGAAAGAAAGAGCATGGTCATATCGGAAGAGGAAAAGCGGGTTGTTGCCTATCATGAGGCGGGACATGCGCTTGTTGCTAAGTCTGTTCCCAATGCAGATCCGGTTCATAAGGTCTCTATAATACCGAGAGGGATGGCACTCGGGCTTACCCAGCTTCTACCTATCGATGACAAACACAATTATACAAGAGATTACCTGATAGACAATCTAACCATGCTTCTGGGGGGAAGGGCAGCTGAGGAGATAGCGTTAAACAAGATGACCACAGGTGCAGGTAATGATA
Organism: bacterium; assembly: GCA_041640455.1. Taxonomy (GTDB): domain Bacteria; phylum CALINM01; class CALINM01; order CALINM01; family CALINM01; genus JAOAGA01. The sequence continues at coordinate 10,625 of JBEQAF010000069.1, read as the reverse complement.
TTGAAAGAGCCACAGAGCTGGCAAGAAAGATGGTATGTGAATGGGGGATGAGTGAGAAGCTTGGTCCGCTGGCTTTTGGTAAAAGAGGGGAACACATATTTCTGGGCAGGGATTTTGCCGAGCACAAAAATTATAGCGAAAAAACGGCTATAGATATTGATAACGAGATAAAGCATATAGTCACCAGTTGTTATGAAAGAGCAAAAAATATTATTATTGAAAAGAGAGAAGCCCTTGAGAAGCTGGTGGTTACTCTTCTTGAAAAGGAGACCATAGACGGCAGAGAGGTTGATAAGATAATAGAGGAGACCAAAGTTGTTTAATATAAGACTGGTAGATATTAAATCAGAAAAGGAAGCAAGATACCATATTGACCGAGTTGGATCAGACAGAGGTGGTGTGGCGGCAATGTTTAGAAAAACCATGACGGTCAATCTGAAGATACATGACCTGAAAGTTCCCCAGGCTCACATACTCAAGCAGGAGATGCTTGCCATCGGTGGAGATGCGGCTGTTTCGAGAGATGTACTTGTTAACAGATGCGATAGGACAGATGTGCTGCTTATGGGGACTATCAAACAGATGCATCTGCTATGTAAAAAGCTTCTTCTTCAGCCCTTTTCCATGAAAAGGCTTTCGGTAGAGATAAAGGAGATACTTTCAAATCTGGAAAAGAGCAGCTTTGAATGGAAGGTCAGGGATAAAATTATTGAACTGGGCAAAAAAACGCTTATTATGGGTATCGTTAATGTAACACCAGATTCTTTCTCTGACGGAGGCAGTTTTTTTAAAGAAGAGGATGCGCTGAATCAGGTTGAAAGGTTAGTAAAAAGCGGAGCTCATATCATTGATATCGGTGGTGAATCCACAAGACCTGGAGCAGAGCCTGTGCCAGCAGAGGAAGAAATAAAAAGGATTTTGCCTATAGTTAAGGCGGTGAAAAAGCGTTTCCCAGATATACTGGTGTCTGTGGATACCTATAAAAGTGAAGTTGCAAAAACTACACTTGATGTGGGAGCTGATATAATTAATGATATAAGCGGTTTGCATTTTGATGACCAGTTAGCCCATATAGTTGCCAGATATGGGGCAGGGCTTATAGTTATGCATACAAGGGGTAGACCTCATGAGATGCAGAAAAATCTGGATTATCAGGATTTTATGAAAGAGCTGCTGGGCTATTTAAGAGAATCAGTTGACAGAGCTCTCAATGCAGGCGTAGAAAAAGAGAGGCTTGTCATAGATCCAGGAATTGGCTTTGGTAAGAGTTACGAACATAATCTTTTTATCTTAAACAGACTTAATGAGTTTAAGGTGCTGGGATTGCCTGTACTTGTAGGCAGTTCAAGAAAGTCTTTCATAGGTAATATACTCGGGAAGGATGCCTTAGAAAGGGATCTTGGCACTATGGCTACAGTTGCCATCGCCATTGCAAACGGAGCCAGCATAGTAAGGGTTCATAATGTTGAGATGGCAAGGGATATAGTTTTAGTCAGCGATGAGATAAGGGCTTCTTCCTTTTTTTAGTTTTTTGCTCTTTTTGCTTCTGAAAAAATAAAATAAAGGCATTATATGAAAAATATTTTATATCAGATAAGATGTCAGGATGCCCTTGATATATCAGTAATGTCCTTTATTATCTATCGGATTCTTATATTTTTAAAAGGCACCAAAACACTAAAGATACTTATCTCCCTGTCTTTATTTATTTTTTTTACATCTTTTATAACAGGCTTTTTTGAACTTATAACTCTAAACTGGCTGTTAAACAATTTTATCTCCTCCCTGTTTCTGATAATTGTGATTTTATTTTATCCAGAAATTAGAAGGGGATTTCTTGTTATGGGAAGAGGCGCCCTCGCAAAAACCTCAAAGTCAGCCAAAAACATAGAGTTTGTTGATGAGATTATAAAAACTACCCATGCCATGTCTTTTAGTAAAATGGGTGCCTTAATAGTATTTCAGAGAGAGGATGATCTTAAAGAGTATATGGAAGATGCAACTCTGCTTAATGCCAATGTTTCAAAGGAGTTACTTCTGTCCATATTTCATCCTGCTACCCCACTCCATGACGGTGCCGTGATAATCGCTGACGGAGTTATAAAAGCCGCAGGCTGTTTTCTGCCTCTCACATCATCGGGGAATCTATCAAAGAGCCTTGGTACAAGACACAGAGCGGCAATAGGGGTAACAGAAGAGACAGACTGTGTATGTCTAATTGTATCAGAGGAGACTGGTAATGTATCTCTTGCTGTTAATGGTAAGATTACCATGAATATTGATGATGGTACCTTAGAAAGGCTACTTTTAAAACTGCTTTTCGGAAAAAAGAAAAAGGAAAAAGATGAACTGGCTGGTTAGTAATCTGCAGTTAAAAATTTTGTCTATAATCTTAGCTATTCTGCTATGGTTCTTTGTGCAGGGGCAGGATATTTCGGAAACGAGTATAAAATACTATCTTATGTTTTCCAATCTGCCTGAGAACCATTATATCGATAACAGTTCAACCTCTGACATCTCTGTCTGGGTTAGAGCTCCCAAAAATCTTTTAAAGAGACTTACAAAGAATGATCTTAAGGTGGATCTAAACCTTAAAAACTACAGGGAGGGTAGACACATTATTGAGATAAATGAAAATCTACTTAACCTTCCAAGAAATGTGGAGATTATTAAGATTCAGCCTGCTAAAATTCAGATCCATCTGTTAAAATATGCAGAAAAAAAGGTAAAAGTTAATGCAGAATATACAGGGAATAGAAAGATAGCCATAGAGCCTGACTATGTAAAAATAAAGGGAGAGAGGAAATCTCTATCCTCAGTTGATAGCGTTAACACAGAGAACTTTTCAGCAGACAAGCCAGGCACCTTTTATATTAACATAAAGCAGCCTTCTGAAAATTTAAAGGTTGAGCCAGAAAAAGTAAAGATAAAAGTCTATTAGGAGAATCATATGGGCAAACTGTTTGGAACAGATGGCATAAGGGGATTGGCAAATCAGTATCCAATGACACCAGAAATTGCTCTCAGAGTGGGGAGAGCTTGTGGATACATATTTAGAGACGGACAGAAGAGGCATAAAATATTGGTGGGGAAGGATACCAGAATCTCTGGATATATAATTGAGTCTGCAATAACTGCTGGTATCTGCTCTATGGGTGTGGACTGTGTGCTGACCGGCCCGATCCCTACTCCTGGGATTGCCTTTCTTACGCAAAGTATAAGGGCTGATGCGGGTATAGTGATATCGGCTTCCCATAACCCCTTTTATGACAATGGTATAAAGATATTTGGCAGAGATGGGTTTAAGCTCTCCGACGAGGTTGAAGATAGGATAGAGGAACTGATTCTGGGCACTGAGATTGATAACATTAGACCAACTCATAATCAGCTGGGGAAGGCTTATAGAATTGATGATGCATCGGGTAGATATCTGAGCTTTTTAAAGACCATCTTCCCGAGAGAGCTTTCTCTGGACAATATAAAGATTGTTGTTGACTGTGCAAACGGCGCCTTTTACAAAATAGCCCCCAAGGTCTTTGAAGAGCTTGGTGCAAAGGTTATAGCCGTAGGTATCAATCCAGATGGGGAAAATATTAACAAGGATTGCGGTGCCCTATATCCAGCCCATTTAAGCAAACATGTGAAAGAAGAAGGGGCAGATTTAGGCATATCCTTAGATGGAGATGGCGACAGGGTTATTTTTTGTGATGAGAGAGGAGAAATCCTAAATGGAGACAAAATACTTGCAATTCTTGCTACCGCCATGTTAAAGGAAGAAAGACTGAAAGAAAAAACCCTTGTGGTCACTCACATGAGTAACGTGGCTCTCGAAGATTATTTGGAAATACTGGGTGGAAAACTGGTAAGGGTTGATGTGGGAGATCGATATGTAGTTGATTTTCTGAGGAAAAACAGTCTTAATCTTGGTGGAGAGCAGTCAGGGCATATAGTGCTTACTGATTTTACCACCACCGGGGATGGTGTGGTTGCCGCCCTGTGCATACTTGCATGTATAATTAAGGAGGGGAAGCCTCTATCTCATTTTGCTAATATTATTGATCCCTATCCTCAGGTGCTTTTCAATATCCCTGTGAGGGAGAAAAGGGATTATACACAGATTGAGAGTATAAAAACATTATTAACACAGGCAGAGAGGGAGATAAAGGAGAAAAAAGGGCGGCTTTTTATTAGATATTCTGGTACAGAACCCAAGTTAAGGATTATGATTGAATGTAAAGATCAAAAAACCATCGAAAAGTGGCAGAATGAGTTAAAGGCTATTTTTAATAAAGAGCTGGGAGGCAATAATGGTTAAGCTTGGGGTTAATATAGATCATGTTGCAACTTTGAGAGAAGCAAGAAAGACCAGTTATCCAGATCCCCTTTATGCGGCGGTACTGGCAGAGCTGGGAGGCTGTGATGGTATTACAGTGCATTTAAGGGAAGATAGAAGACATATAAAAGAAAGAGACCTTTATCTTCTGAAGGAGACGGTAAAGACCAGATTAAATCTTGAGATGGCAATGAATAAGGAGATAATTGATATAGCTATAAAGGTAAAGCCTCATATGGTCACGCTGGTACCGGAAAAAAGGCAGGAGATTACAACCGAAGGTGGACTGGATCTTATTAAAAATAAAAAAGAGGCGGAAAGGACTATAAAAATTTTGAAGGAAAAGGGGATAGATGTGTTTGTCTTTATAGATCCTGATAAAAAGCAGATTGAGATGGCAAAAAAGCTGAGCTGCAACGGCGTTGAGATCCATACGGGCAGTTATGCCGAAGCAGAGACAAAAATAGAGAGAGAAAAGGAGTATTTGAAGATAAAGGAGGCAACCCAGTTCTCACTGGAGCAGGAACTTCTAACAAGTGCTGGACATGGTCTAACCTATCAAAATGTGGTAGATATTGCAAAGATACCAAATCTTTATGAGCTTAACATAGGTCACAGCATAGTTTCTTATGCTGTCTATGTGGGTATGGAAAGAGCGGTAAGAGATATGGTAAAGCTGATAAGAAGTGCCTGTTTAGGAGGCTAATCTGATAACTGGAATTGGCATTGACATTATCCATATTCCCAGAATAGAAAAAATCATTCGGCGCTATGGAGATAGATTTTTAAGAAAGATCTTTTGGGAGTGTGAGCTAAAAAGAAGGGCTGTTGCTGAGATTGCGGGCAGATTTGCAGCTAAAGAGGCTTTTGTTAAGGCACTCGGGACAGGTTTTGCAGGTGTTAGTTTTAAGGATATACTAATATTAAACGATGAAAAGGGTAAACCCTATATTAAGTTTGAAGAGAACATGTTAAAAAAATTTTTTGGGGAAGAAAATATAAAAACTCATCTGTCAGTTACCCATGAGAAGGATTATGCAGTGGCTGTTGTTGTTATGGAGAGGCTATGAGAGTGGTTGATAGCATTGAGATGAGAGAGATTGAAAATAGGGCTGAAAAGCTTGGAATCCCCACACTGCTTTTAATGGAAAACGCAGCTAAGGAGATTTTTTATCAGCTCAGGCAGTTTATAGAAACAAACAAGCTTTTTAATCCAGGAATTTTAATATTCTGTGGCAGAGGAAATAACGGCGGGGATGGATTGGCTCTGGCAAGACATCTTTTTAATCATGGCTACAATGTATCCATTATTATGGTAAAGGGCGATAGACCTTTAAGCAGAGACAGTGAGATAAATTTTAATGTTGTCAAAAATTTTGGTATAAAGATTTTTGAGATAGAAAATATTGATGAAAGCCTTTTAAGCAGCATCTATCAGTCCCATATTATAATAGATGCCTTGCTGGGAACTGGTATAACAAGGGAGCTCGAGGGGATCTATCTTTCTCTTGTTAGGGTAATTAACGAAAGTGGAAAACCTGTAATATCAGTAGATATTCCTTCGGGGATTAATGCATGTAACGGAAAGGTAATGGGGGAGGCTGTTAAAGCTACAAAAACTGTTTCACTGGGATTAATTAAGCTCGGGCATCTTCTTTTTCCAGGCAGATCTTACTGTGGTGAGCTTAGTCTTGTGGACATATCTCTTCATCCAGAATGCAGAGTTGAGGGAAACTTTAATATTATCCTTGAGGAAGAGGCAAAAAAATATTTCAGGAAGAGAGAGCTTAATAGTCATAAAGGTAGTTTTGGTCATACAGTCATAATAGGAGGCTCGAACGGTAAATTCGGCGCTCCTCTCCTTGCTTCATTTGCTGCCTTAAAAGCAGGAGCAGGGCTTGTAACGGCAGTAATTCCTCAAAATGTGAGTCTTGCATTTCAGTCTTCCTTTCCTGAGATAATGACCTTTCCTGTAAAAGATTGGCTGGAAGAAACTGATAATATTATCAGGTTTCTAAAAGACAAGGATGCACTGATTTTGGGATGCGGGCTTGGTATGGGGGATAATGAGGAAGAGTTTTTCTTTAAGCTTATAGAGCAGATTGAGATACCGCTTTTAATTGACGCCGATGGTTTGAATATTCTTTCAAAAAACACGAATGCTCTCAAAAATTTAAAGGTTACACCGATACTTACCCCCCACATCGGGGAGATGGCAAGATTAATAAAGTTAGAAAAGAAAAAGATTATTGAGGAGCCACATCTTATCGCCAAGAATTTTGCAAAAGGTTTTAACTGTCATCTGGTATTAAAATCTGCAACCACAACGGTTGCGGATCCTGAAGGCAGGGTCTATTTTTCTGTTTTCGGTAATCCTGGTATGGCAACGGCAGGAAGCGGTGATGCATTATCTGGTATTATAGGATCTTTTCTGGGGCAGGGTTACGAAAATATCTCTTCAATAAAAATGGGATTGGCTCTTCACGGTTTAGCAGGAGACATGGCAAAAGAAGAGGTAGGAGAAAGCTCACTCACAGCCACTGATTTAATTAATAACATGTGCAGAATTTTAAAAAAATGGGAGGAAGAATGAGAATTACAGATATTATGAAGAGGGATTTTATAACCGTAAAGAAAGATACAGACCTGTCAGAGCTGGGAAAAACATTTTTAGATAAAAAAGAGGATTTTGCACTGGTGGTGGAAGAAGATGGGAGGCTTATAGGTATTATTACCGAGACAGATCTTATCTTTCAGGAAAAAAAGATTCACATTCCTACTTTTTTTACCTTTCTGGATTCATTTATCTTTTTTGAGGATGTAAACCGTTTTAATGAAGAACTAAAAAAGATTTCTGCAACAAAAGCAGAAGAGCTTATGACCAGAAAGCTTATTACAGTGACGCCTTCCGCATCCATTGATGAGGTTGCCACCATTATGGTAGAGAAGAAATTGCATCATATACCTGTTATTGAAAATGATAAGCCCATAGGGGTAGTTACCAAAGAGGGGCTTCTTCTTGCCTATCTTAACAGAGATAAAAAGCAGGCAGAATAGTTTGATAAAAAGATACATTACAAATTCTTACAAAGAAACCATCCTGGTGGGTGAAGAGCTATCCGGGATGCTAAAGGGTGGTGAGATTATAGCCCTTTATGGTGAGCTTGGAGCAGGTAAGACCCATTTTGTAAAGGGGATAGGGAAGGGGTTAAAAATTGAGAGGGAGATTACATCGCCCACCTTTGTTACAGTTCAGGTCTATACATCAGGACTTTTAAGGCTTATTCATATAGATCTATACAGAGTTAAGGACTTTTCGTCACTGGAAGAGGCTGGTTGGTATGATTTTGTTGATGAAAGGTCTGTGATAGTTTTAGAATGGGCTGAAAAAATTGAAGAGATACTCAAAAACTATCCTGTTATACGAGTGATAATAAAAATAATGGATGACAGCAAAAGGGAGATAGAAATAAACTTTTAACTGCTTAAACTTTCCAGATAGTTTATGGCGGACATGGCGGCAACGCAGCCATCTCCCACAGCAGAAGCCACCTGTTTGTATGGTTTATCAATACAGTCACCTGCAGCAAAAACAAAGGGGACAGATGTGGCAAGATAACGGTCAACCTTAATATATCCCTTTTCATTAAGCTCAACTATATCTTTTAACTTTTCGGTTTTTGGATTATATCCTACGAAGATAAATATTCCGCTAACATCAAGTATGGTCTCTTTTCCAGTTTTAACATTCTGAACTTTCAGCCCCTTGACCTCTTCTTCTCCTATAATCTCTATGGGAACGGCGTTTAAAACTAACTCAACCCTAAGATTTTTAACAAGCCGTTCCTGAAGATATTTTTCACCTCTGAATCTATCTCTGCGGTGAACCAGATAAATTTTACTTGCAAAATTGGTAAGAAATAGGGCTTCGTGAAGCGCCGTATTCCCCCCACCGATTACGCAAACTTGCTGATCTTTGAAGAATGCACCGTCACAGGTTGCACAGTATGAAACACCTCTACCTGTAAGCTTTTCCTCTTTGGGTAGATTAAGTCTTGCTGGCTCAGCACCCAGTGCAAGAATTAGAACTTTGAAAGTATATTCAGATACAGATGTCTTAATTTTTTTATTTTGAATATCAATAGATTGAAGACTTTCAAAAACTATCTCAGTACCGAACTTTTTTGCCTGTTTTTCCATGAGAGCTGAAAGCTCATACCCCATTATCCCTTCAGGAAAGCCTGGATAGTTTTCAATATCGGTGGTATACATCATCTGCCCACCCACAGCTTTCTCCTCAATAATGAGCGTCTTCTGCATAGCTCTTGATGTATATATGGCTGCAGTTAATCCCGCAGCTCCTCCTCCTATTATTATTACATCGTATTCCATAAACACCCCTAAAAAATGTCTTTAAAAAAAATTTATTTAATTATATTCTTTATTAAGACTATGTGGCAAGTCAAAATCCCCTTCAGGAATGAGATAGATAAAGAAAAAGCCATTCTGGCTGCCTATCTGAATAATGTTTCGGGTATTGAAGAGCTGGAGGATATGCTGATCCTTAATTTTAACACCGAGAAGGATGCCGAAAACGCAAGCCTGTCTCTTAACAATCAGGATAAATTTATAAAAAAGGTAGAAGAACAGATAGACTGGCTCTCCAGATGGAAAAGTTTTCACAGAGTAATAAGAATAAAACCTTTTTTAATAGTACCTGCTTTTAAAAAGGGCGTTGTCTGTAACAAAACATATTCAAAAAAGATAGTCATAAACCCTTCTTTTGCCTTCGGAACAGGTAGTCATCCAACCACAAAAATGTGTATGAAATTCATGGTAGAAGAGCTAAGGGGTGGTGAAAAAGTGCTTGATTTAGGAACAGGCTCAGGTATTTTAGCTATCTGCGCAGAAAAGATGGGTGCTAAAAATATTCTGGCAGTAGATATAGATGAGATTGCTTTAAAAGAGGCAGAAAAGAATATAAAAAGAAACAGATGCAGAAATATCAGAATTTCAAAAACCATAGGTAGTGAAAAGGGCTTTGATCTGGTGGTTTGCAATATCCTGCTCAATACGGTTTTAGAGCTAAAAAAAGATATATTGAGTTCCTTAAAAAAGGGTGGCAGGCTCGTTGTTGCGGGTATACTAAAGGAGCAATCAGAAGAAATTATCAGTAACTTTTCTGATAAGTTTAAGTTAATAAGAAAAAAGCAGGGTAGGGACAAAAACTTCAGCTGGATCGCCTTTCTGTTTGAAAAACTATGACAATAGGAAAAATTTTTTTTGAAGAGCCGATATCTGATAAAAAAATCGTAGAGATTAAAGGGGAGAACTTTCGTTATCTAAGCGGAATACTCCGAGTTAAAAAAGGTGAGCAGATATTTCTTATTGATAATCATAGCTACTATCTTTCTGAGGTTGATGAAATTTTTAAAGATTTTCTGACCGTTCGGGTTATTGAAAAAAGGGTCATAAGTCCTTTGGATTTTAAAATAAGCCTGTATTTTGGATTGTTAAAGGGAGATAAAAATGACTTTATATTCAGGTTTGGTACCCAGTTAGCCACCTATGCTTTTCATCCCTTAATTATGAAAAGAACTGTTGTGAGGATAAAAGCCGAAGATAGAATTAAAAAAACAGAAAGATATAGACGTATAGTCAGGGAATGTGCAAGAGATGCTTTTTTAGGCTTTGTGCCAGAGGTGTATCCTGTTGAGGAGATTTCTAAAAAAAAATTCCATGAGCAGGAACTAAAAATATTATTTTATGAAGGTGAAAAACTGACAGGGTTAACGGATATAAAAGCAAAGATAGAGCAGGCAAAGAGCCTTTCTGCATTTTTTGGACCCGAGGGGGGTATAGAAAAAGAAGAACTCGATTTTCTTATCGGGAATGGATTTATCCCTGTCTCACTGGGAGAAAGAATGGTAAAGGCTGAAACCGCCATAATGGCTGGGTTAAGTATGCTATCTTTTATTAAAAAGGGTAGACTGTTATGAGAATGCTTTTTGAGATGTTAGAAGACCTTTTTCAGAATACCTTTTTCAGATTTATAAACAGGAACAAAAACTTTCTGCTGGAAGAGGGTAGCTTTACTGTAGTTGATCTTGAAACTACAGGATTTACCGTGCCTCCTGTGGACAGAATAATTGAGATAGGAGCCGTAAGAATTGAAAATTTAAAAATAGTAAAAGAGTTCTCCACATTAGTTAGACCCTATAAACCTATACCGCCTATAGTTTCAGAGATAACGGGTATAAAAAACGAGGATGTTAAAAATGCTACCAAAAGA
>JBEQAF010000068.1:0-11477 GCA_041640455.1 bacterium | reverse complement strand
AACCTGCTGTTTTTATATCTTACTTCTGACGCATCAACCTGATAATCTTTTAAAAAATCAATTCTTTTTTCCTCGATAAGAGCTTTTACTATCTGATTCGTTAGATGGGTATGCAAAAGCACAGGCTGATTATCTTTTTTGCAAAAAAGCACAGTATAGGGAATCTTTTTACTTTCAGAATTTTTAAAAACTATAAGCTCAGTATCTTTGATAAGGAGCTCCCATAGCCTGCCAGGGTTTGGTAGGTAGGCAAGGCTTTCTTTTCCTTCCACATCAACCTGTACTACAAATCTGTTAAGCCTTCGGATAAACCTTGCCCCGATCTTCTGAAATCGGAAGGGATAGGCGATCATATTTTATTAAACTCTTTTTCAAAAAACTCTAAAACATCCTGATTGAATATACAGAACTCTACCAGATCAAGAGAGGTGTCGCTGGTTTCTAAGTAGTTTTTTGCGGTGCTTACCAGAATCTCTGCGCATCTATCTTTAGGGAAGCCAAATATACCTGCGCTTATAGCCGGGATAGAGATAGATTTTAACCCCTTTTCTGTAGCAAGTTTTAAGCTGCTTATCAGGGCTTTTTTGAGCTTGTTATCCTCATCTCCCTCACCATATACAGGTCCCACAGTGTGAATTACATATTTTGCTTTGAGCGCTCCAGCAGAGGTAATGACCGCCCCACCGACTGGACAGTATCCTATCCTGTCGCTCTCTTCTTGAATGATTTTACCACCTTTTTTTACAATAATACCAGCTACTCCACCTCCATGGCTTAGACTTGAGTTTGCAGGGTTTACAATAGCCTCTGTGTCTCTCCCCGTAATATCGCCATAAAAGAGTCTCAAAACAGTGTTACCTATCTTTTTTTCTGAAACAATCATAGGCGCTCCTCATAATTTTAAGAATTTAAATTTTCTGATATTATTTTAATTATGTTTCTTTATTCAGTTGAATTTCTAATTCTTGCAATGGTAATTGTATATTCCGGTTCAAAACTTTCTCAATATGGAGATATTATAGCAGAAAAAACAGGTTTGGGTGGAAGTTTGATAGGTATTGTGCTTCTTGCTACCATAACCTCCCTACCTGAACTTATTAACAGTGTTAGCTCTGTAGTGCTCATAGATGCCCCTGTCCTGGCACTTGGGGACATACTGGGTAGTTGTGTATTTAATCTTGTTATTCTGGCAATCCTTGATTTATGGCAAAAAGATGTTCCTCTATCCACCAAAGCCTATTATGGGAACACACTCTCTGCGGCTATTGGTATCTTGTTTTTATCTCTCATACTTCTTGCGTATATTGTTAAAGATCTTAATATCAGGATTTTTTGGCTTGGTTTTGAAAGTGTAATAATTTTTTTCATTTATATTCTGTCTGTGAGGCTTATCTATATTCACAACAAAAGGGAGGTGGTAAAATACCTTCACAGGGCGGTTGAAGAGAAAAAGTATGATCATATTATGCTAAAGGTGGCAATAAAAAAATATTCCATAAATGCCTTTTTTGTGGTGCTTTCTGCTACCTTTTTGCCCTATACGGCTGATAAGTTAGCAGTAGCCAGTGGGCTTGGTCAGTGTTTTGTTGGCAGTGTACTTGTTGGAATGGTCACATCTTTACCTGAGCTTGTTGTATCTATAACTGCTATGAAGATTAACGCCATAGATATGGCAATAGGAAACATTCTTGGCAGCAACATTTTTGATATTTTTATTTATTCACTGGTAGATATGATTTATATTAAGGATGTAATTTCTGCAAGTCTCCTGAAGGGGCATATCATCTCCATAATCTCTGCCATATTTATGACATCTGTCCTGATAGCCGCCTTCATATTTAGAGCTGAAAAGAAGCGGTTTTTTGTAAGCGTGGATGCTTTTATTATATTTGTAGTTTATATAGTTCTGCTGTTATTTGAATACAAACTAAGATAAGGAGCTTTTATGACCAGTTTAATGCCATTTAACGGGAATCTGATGACTACAGGAATGGGGATACTTCCTCATAAAGATATTGAATCAGCCCTAAGGGTTTCTATGTCTGTGGATATTCCTTTCTGGCCTCAACTTCCGAAAATGAGCTTCTTTGAAGATATGTATGTGCAGGTCTCCGAAAACTTTCCCGGCATAGTGCTTGAGCCTGAAAACCTGAATATTTACTTTAACACAGAAAAATTTTATCAGGAGCTTGAGAATGCCTTAATAAATATGGAAAATATGGATTTCTTTAAAATGTCTGAAAAATATTCAGCAACCTATCATCGGTTTATGTCTCAGGATTTAAAAAGCTATCCATCCATAAGAGGACAGATAGAGGGTCCTGTTAGCTTTGGTCTTAAAGTGCTTGATGAAAACAAAAAACCTATCATATTCAATGAAGAGGTGAGATCCATACTTTTTGATTTTATGGCAAGAAAGGCAACCTGCCAGTTAAGGGAGCTGAAGGAAAAAAATCCGAGAGCCTTTATCTTTATCGATGAACCGGGGCTTCAGTATATATTTAGTAGTGTATCTGGCTATACCAATGATATGGCAAGAGCGGATTTTGAGATATTTTTCAATCAGATAGAGCATCCGAGGGGGATACATCTTTGTGGAAATCCTGACTGGGATTTTCTGCTTAATCTTGACATAGATATACTGTCCTTTAACGCCTATAACTGCGGAGAAATTTTCATCAGATATAAAGAAAGTATTAAAAAATTTTTAAAAAAAGGTGGTATAATTGGATGGGGGCTTGTTCCTGCAAACTATTATGAGTTTGAAAAAGAGTCAGAAGATAGGCTTATTCATCATATTGAAGGGCTCTGGGCTGGACTTGTAAAAGAGGGTTTTGATATGGCAGAAATTATAAGACTAAGCATACTGATGCCTGCAACCTGTGCACTTCTTAATCCTGATGAGTTTAAAACGGTAGAGTCAGCCTATAAATGGCTGAGGAGTCTCTCTGAAAGACTACGTGAAAAATATAGAGATTATATTGAAGATTAAATTTTTGAGAGTAATTTTTTTAATTATAACAATATGTATTGCTGGGTTGGCTTCAGCCGAGAATGGCGAGATCCCTGAACTATCTAAGGAAAATCCTGTTAGTATAAATCATAAGGAAAAAAAGATATATCTTTATACAGAGCGAAATCCAGCACTAAAAGATAAAAAAACCAGCCATTTCGGCATAGTATATTATAGAGGAAGACAGGCAAAAAACGCTCTTTTCCATGCCTATATAGAGCCATTAAACCTATTCAGTATTTTACATGCATTGGGTGCAGTTCCAGGAGATAATCTAACAGAAAAGTCTTTCGGGAAGAAAGTAGCAGGTAGTAGTTTAGATGTAAAAGTAATCTATCAGGGCAAAGAGTATGAGATAAACTCGGTCATATATGATGCATCTAAAAAAGGTTTTGACATTAGATTTGGTGGTAACAAAAAGGCTCAGAGAAAGTCAGAATCTGGTTGCATACTGTGTTTAGAAAGCTGTTACATGGGAATTATGAGTAACGCCAGCTATCCCATGATATCAAATCTTAGAAAATTTATTAGAACTAACTCCAGATTTTTTATAAATAAAGACTTTGCCAGCGGTGATGATGGGTTTATCTTTGTGTTTACATTGAAAGGAGATAAGAGTTAGCCTTTGCGGCTTTTAATATTTTTAGCTTGATGATAGAATTATCAAAATGCAAAAAAGTCTCAAGTTCTATGTCATTATTTTTTTAACAGCCATATTTTTTTTATCCTATCTGATCTCATATTTTTTCATCACCCGTAAATATGAGCAGATTTTTCTCACAGAGCTAAAAATTTCTGCAAAAATGCTTGCCGATCAGATTACCCTTACCAGAAAGTGGGTTGCTTTGCATAGCGCAGTATTTGTTGAAAAAAAAGATGAGATAGAACCCAATCCTTATCTCAAAGAGCCTTATATTATTGACAGCAAGGGAAGAATGTATATAAAAATGAACCCCGCTTTCGTAACCAGAGAGATATCAAAGTTAGCAGAGAAAGAGCGAGGTTTTTATTTCCGTGTGACCAGTCTCAAAGCACTTAATCCAAAAAACATACCCGATGAGTTTGAAAAAGAGGCGCTCCGAAAATTTGAGCAAGATAAAAATATCAATGAGTTTTATAGATTAGTTGAAAATAATTTTAGATATATAATTCCTTTGTATGCTGAAGAGAGTTGTTTAAGCTGTCATAGAGATTATAAGGTAGGGAATATAAGAGGAGGTTTGAGTCTATCGCTATCAGCTCATGAGCTTATGAAAAGCCTTGTAGCAATTAAGGTTGAATTTTTTATTGCAATTACAATGTTCTATGGACTTATACTGGCTGGGGTTTTGATGTTTTTTAATCGCTTTGTTTTGAAACCTGTTAAAGAGCTTACTGATTTTGCAGAAGGGACAGCCATAGAAGAAAATAAATCTTTTTTAAGCTCTCGTGAGTTTAGTATTCTCTATGAACGTCTTAAATTGGCAAGGATAAATGACGAACAGATAAAAGAAAGGCTTAAAGAAGAGGTTATAAGAGTTACAAAAGAGCTTGAGGAGATTCATAACAAAAAGACGGACTTTTTTCTTGAAGTCGGTCATAAGCTGAAAACTCCGCTAACTGTTATTGGTACCAGCGTGGACTATCTTCTAATGAAGGGTAGCTGTGAGGGAGATAAAAGGTTTCTGGAATTACTTAAAAAAAATATTGAGTCCCTGAAAAGAGCTACCAGCCAGATATTAAAAGCTGCTCAGATAGATATGGGTATATCTGAGAAGTATTTCGAAAAGATAAATTTAAAACAGGTTTTAAAAGAGGTTATGAATAACTTTAACTATGAAAATTTTATAACAGAGATTGAGGATGACATATATGTAAAGGGGGATAAGGAGAAACTTACAGTTTTGTTTGAAAATCTGATTCATAATGCTGTCAAGTTTAACAAAATAGATGGAAAGATCTACATAAAACTAAAAAAGGAAGATGAGATGGCGGTTTTTATTATAAAAGATGAAGGTAAAGGAATTGATGATGCAACAAAAATCTTTCAAAAATTTTATCATAAAGATCTGGAAGGTGGAGAAAAAGGTACAGGGCTTGGATTGTATATATCAAAAAAGGTGGTTGATCTGCATGGTGGCAGTATAACCTTTGTTAGTGAAAAGAATAAAGGTACTGAATTTACTGTTAAAATCCCACTCTAAAGAGAGTAGATATGAAGGAGCTTATTCTAATAATAGATGATGAAAAAGACATCAGGGAGGTGTTGAAGGCTGTCCTGGAGATGCAGGGGTATGATGTAATTACCGGGTCAGATGGAAAGGAGGGGATAAATCTTTTCAGGGAACATATGAATGAGATTTCGCTCATTCTTCTGGATATTATGTTACCCGATATTGATGGCTATCAGGCTTTACAGATTATTAGAAGGGAGAGTAATCTGCCTGTTATTATGATAACTGCCAAAGATAGAAGTTCCGATAAGATTTTAGGGCTTGAGCTTGGTGCTGATGATTATCTTGTAAAACCCTTTGATACGCTTGAGCTGATTGCAAGAATTAAAGCTGTATTAAGAAGATGCGATAGGAGGACTTTTAATAGCCCTACAG
The DNA here is from genome assembly GCA_041640455.1 of bacterium. Lineage (GTDB taxonomy): Bacteria > CALINM01 > CALINM01 > CALINM01 > CALINM01 > JAOAGA01. Next base: position 5,876 of record JBEQAF010000068.1, on the reverse strand, counting down.
ATTTTAAAGAGATAAATATTGATGAAGAAAAGCGAACTGTTGAATACAGAGGAAAAACTATTCAGCTTACCCCCACTCAGTTTGATCTGTTTATGTTTCTTTTAAAAAATGCCAATCAAGTTATTACAAGAAAAGAGATAAAAGAAGCTTTATGGAAAGATAAGGAGCTATACCAGTGGTCAAGAACAATTGATGTGCACATAAGCCATCTAAGAGATAAGTTAGAAGATAATCCTCAAGAGCCCAAAGTATTAATTACTGTTCCGCAAAAGGGTTATAAGTTAAAAATCTCCTGATAAATCTGAAAATCATTCTTTACAAAAATTTACAAATTTTTTACATCCATTAACCTTGAAAGATATATAAAAGTGATGTTATCTTAATCAAAATTAATAATTTAAGGAGGTAGACAATGAAAAAAATCTTCTTTCTTAGCCTCATGACCGTAGTATTAATCTCTTCAGTGTCTTATGGGGCAAAAAAGGGGTCTTCTCCTGCGGTTGACAGTAAAAAATGTTATGCCTGTCATGAGGAGATTAAGGCTCTAAAAGAGGGCTCAAAACATGCAAAGATTAACTGTGAACAGTGCCATAGCAGTCTTAGCGAGCATCTTAACAATCCTGAAACAAAGCCTTATACGGAATTAGGTCTTGATAACTGTGGTAGATGTCATAAAGATCAGTATGATTCTTACTATCAGGTAAATTATCACAAAAGGGCAAAAAAGGAGAAAGCCACACCTGATGGAAGGGCACCCTTACTTGACAAACTACTTCTTGGTCATGGGTTTACAAAGGAGCATGCAGAGCCAAGAAGTCATCCATTTATGCTGATAGATCATATACTTGTTGATAGAGCCTTTGGTGGAAAATTTCAGTTGAAAAACTGGGCAGATATAACCAAAACAGGAAAAGCATGGGATTTGATTATTGATACGGTAAAAAATCTCCCAGAAACGGCAAAAGCTGCAAATCCTACCTGTCTTCATTGTAAAACCTCTGACTTTGTTCTTAAGTGGGCATATTTAGGAGAGAAAAATCCTAAGGCAAAATGGGACAGGACGTCAAACATTCTGGATGTTGTAAAGGAAGCTCAGAACCCCGCTGGTTGCATTGAATGTCATGATCCCCATGCAGCAAAACCAAGAGTGATAAGAGATGCCCTAATTCAGGCTGTTACAAGGGATGGTGACAGACCTTACAGCAAAAAGAATGATAAAAATGCGCTTGATGTAGTTGAGTTTAGAGGTTTTAGAAAGATTGGTCTGTTAAAAAAGAATGATTCGGTATTACAGTGTGCCCAGTGTCATGTGGAGTATGCCTGTAACCCGGGATTTGAAAAGGATGATTTTAATAAAAAGATAGGATTTAATGATAAGAGAACAAATATTTTTCCATGGAAGAACGTGTTTGATGTGCTGAAATTTTATGATGATATTAATTTCAGAGATTACAGACATCCGATCACCGAAGCAAACCTCATCAAATATCAGCACCCTGAAGCAGAAACCTTTTTTGACAGCAAACACGAAAGGGCAGGGGCTACCTGTGCGGATTGCCATATGCCAAAAACTAAAAATAAATCTGGAAAAGTTTACACAAGCCACTTCGTTGCAAGCCCGAAAGAGTTTGTTAAAGAGACCTGCTTGAGATGCCACAAAGACTGGGATGAGAAAAAAGCAGTTTACACCATTGACAGTGTAAAAAACTATGTTAAAGGTAAAATTAGAAAGTCCGAGTACTGGCTCAGTCAGTTTATTGATAAGTTTGAAAAGGCTAAAAAGTTAGGTGTTTCGGATGATATTCTTAAAGAGGCAAGAAAGCAGCATGATATAGCCCATACCCACTGGGAGTGGTGGACTGCTGAAAACTCAGATGGATTTCACAATCCAGATCAGGCAAGACAGTCTTTATCAATGTCTATAGAAGCATCCAAAAAGGGCATTGAGATTCTTGATAAAGCAATAAAGGAAAAAACTGCTACTCAGAAATAAAATTTACAGGTGGGGTTATGAGGGGAAACTCTCATAACCCTTAATTTTTCAAGTCTTTACTGACGATTTGGATATAAAATCACCCATACTCTTATCAGTCTTTTTAATGTGATTGACCAGCCACTTTACCAATAGATCATTAAGTTTAATGGTGGTTAAAAGGATCTCGTTCTTATTGAAATGGTTCTGTTTGATATTTTCAAAAGTTTCAAAGAAATATTTATGCTCCTGCCTGTGGGCAGTTTTGTCAGGATATTTATACTTATCCATATAACGTTCTTCGGTAGAAAAGTGAGTAACCACATATTTACCAAGAAAATCAATCATATCTCCAAGTATTTCCTTCCCCTTACCTTCCTGACAGGCTTTAAGAAGCATGTTGATATTTTTAATAAGCTCTTTGTGTTGCTCATCAATCTCAACCACACCGGTTGATAGGTCATTACTCCATTCAAGAGCCATATAAAACCCCTTGTTTTTAAATAAATTCTATCTCAGAATTAAATTAAAATCAACAATACATCCTATTTTTAGAATCTTAGTTACTTGATAAGATTAGAAGGTTCTTTGCATGACTGGCATTTTTGTGGTATAAAACTTATATGGAAAGATTAGTTTGTTATTTTGAAAAGGCCGGTAAAGAAAATACTCAAAAATGTCTTGAGATAGCGTATTTTCTGGCACTCGATGGCTATAAAGATTTTATTGTGGCAACCACAACGGGTTCAACGGCTGTTAGCTTAGCAAGACATTTCAAAGAGAGAGATTTAAAGGAAATTAATATAATTGCTGTTACGCACAGCTTTGGCTACAAAGAACCGAACACTATAGAGCTTACAGATGAGAATAAAAAATTTTTAAAAGAGCTCAATGTAAAGGTTCATACTGCCACCATGCTGACTCACAGCATCGAGTCTGGTATTGCTGCTCAGTTTAATGGTGTTTATCCTACTATTTTAATTGCTCATACCTTAAGGCGCTTAGGACAGGGGGTAAAAGTTTGCTGTGAGATAGTGATGTCAGCAGTTGATGGTGGGCTAATTGAGGAGAACAAAGAGGTAGTTGCTATTGCAGGTACGGGATATGGGGCTGATACGGTATGCATAATTAGATCTGCAGCATCCAAAAGATTTCTTAATCTAAAAGTTCTTGAAATATTAGCAAAACCAAGGGAGTGAGAGATGTTAAAATTAGATTATTCAGGAGCTATGGCAGATATTATAGGAGAAAAAAATGGAATTAAAGAAGCTGAACTTAATTTTTTTCTAAACCAGCTTAGAGAAGATTTTAACAGCTTTTTAAAGAAAAAAAAGGATTATGGTTTTGTTAAGATTATCAAAGATGATCGATTTGTAGAAGATAGCAAGATATTTTATGAAGAAAACAAAAATTTTAAAAATATTGTAGTGCTTGGCATTGGTGGGTCTGCTCTCGGGCTCAAAGCCATCTTAAATCTTTACTGCTTTAGAGATCTTGAGAAGAACTTTTATGTGCTTGATAATATTGATCCTTTCTTTCTATCCCATATATTTGGAAAAATTGATCTTAAAGAGACCTTGTTTTTTGTAATCAGCAAATCAGGCGAGACTGTAGAGACACTTTCTCAGTTTATGTATGCCTATAATCTTGTAAAGCAGGCAGGTCATGACGTGCGGGAGCATTTTGTATTTATCACCGACCCACAGAAAGGTTTTTTAAGAGATCTTGCCAGAAAAGAACAGATAAGGGCATTTGAAGTTCCGCCTGAGCTTGGTGGTAGATTTTCTGTACTATCCTATGTGGGGCTTTTACCTGCTGGATTTCTTGCCGAAGATCTGGCTCAGCTTATAGAAGGAGCAAGAATTGTTGAAAAAAATACTGAGGAGCTCTTTTTGTTTACCACCCTTTTATACCTGTTAAATATCCGTCGGGAAAAAAGCAATCTTGTTTTTTTTCCTTACTGTGATCGGCTTAATATGTTCTGTCACTGGTTCAGTCAGCTCTGGGCTGAAAGCCTTGGTAAAAAATATGGCACTAACAATGAGATTTTGCGAACCGGTCAGACCCCGATTGTTGCAAGAGGAGTAACGGATCAGCATTCACAGCTGCAGCTATACTTAGAAGGTCCTCAAGATAAGGCTGTGCTTATGTTTAAAACAAATGAAAGAGTTGGTTTAAAAATTCCTGAAATATTTAATGATTCAGAAAGTGCAAACTATCTTAATGGCAAAAGCTTTGATGAGCTTTTTGATGCCGAGTATAAAGGCACTCTTGGCGCTTTTATAAAAGAGTCCGTTCCTGTTATTAGCTTTGAGATAGAGGAGCTTAATCTTAAAACTCTTGGAGCACTTTTTTACTTTTTTGAGCTATCCTGTGCACTTTCAGGGATTTTTTATAACATTAACCCCTTTGACCAGCCTGCGGTTGAGATAGGTAAGAGGATCACCTTTTTCATACTTGGCAAAAGAGGCAGTGAAAATTATTTAGAAAATATAAAATCTGAAAAAAAATATGAGCTTTCCTTCCATCAAAACGGTTAATCTTAATAAGTTTTACGGTAGCTTTCATGCCTGTAAGGATATTAATCTTCAGATTGAAAAAGGCGAGATATTTGCCTTTATCGGACCCAATGGCGCTGGAAAGACCACAACCATTAAAATGATCACGGGGATCCTTGTCCCGACCAGCGGGGAAATATTTGTTAATGGCATAGATTTTTTGAAAGATAATCTGAGGGCAAAACAATCCATTGGATATGTGCCAGATAGACCCTTCCTTTATGAAAAACTGACAGGCGCAGAGTTTCTTAGCTTTGTACGAGATGTTTATAAAGTGGATGAGAAAATATTTAACAAGATTACCGGCGAGCTGATAGAGACCTTTGAGTTAAGTTCCTGGATGGATGAGCTAATAGAGAATTATTCTCACGGGATGAAGCAAAAGCTTATTCTTATTGCGGCTTTTTCTCACGATCCAGATATTATTATTATGGATGAGCCGCTGGTGGGTTTAGATCCAAAATCGGCAAAAAACCTTAAGCTATTAATTAAAAACCAGACCGAGAAGGGGAAAACCTTTTTTATCTCCACCCATATACTCAGTCTTGTAGAAGAGATTGCTACAAGCCTAGCCATAATTAGACAGGGAGAGATAATACTATCAGGTAGACTGGATGAGGTAAGAAAAAATTACTCCGACACCCAGCTGGAAGATTACTTCTTGAAACTTGTTGATTAGAGCTAATTTTTATAAGGATCTAATTCAGTAAAAAATTTACTATTCAATATATATAAGTGCTTCATCGGGCATTACATTGTCATCTTTTGAAACATATATCTCTTTTACCACGCCATCCTTAGGTGCGTGAATCTCGTTTTCCATCTTCATGGCTTCCACAATAAGCACTGGCTGACCAATCTTCACATGATCGCCAACTGACACAAGCACCTCGCTAATCTTACCCGGAATGGGAGTGGTTACATCTCCGTCTCTTTCAGCCTTTTGTTTTTTCTTGTAAACTTCTGTAGCCACTCCTGCTGTGGGTATAGCAAGCTCCTCTACCACCTCTTCAAACTCTTTTACCTCAATCATTACCTCTTCAAGCTTGCCGTCAATTTCTAAAAAAAGCGGTTTTACGTCGCCCTGCCTGTGTCCCACTCCGATTACTCTCACATCATACTCATTGCCGTGTAGATATAATTTATATTGCTTTGGTGCCAATCTTATATAAGTAACCTTGCTCTCTTTCTTCATAGTTATATCTCTCCTTCCCTAACTGCTATTGCAGCTGCTATGGCTGTAACATAATCCATAGGATCTACGTAGTCCTGATAATCCAGCAGATGGGGTTTCTTGTCTATAAACTGAGTATCAAACCTACCTGATTTGAAATCCGGGTCAGAAA
>JBEQAF010000067.1:0-12130 GCA_041640455.1 bacterium | reverse complement strand
GCTACATGAGACTGGACTATAAAAAAGATTTTATTGATTTTCATACCCATATTTTTCCTGAAAAGTTATACGAGGCTATTAAGAACTGGTTTATAAATAACGCAGGCTGGCAGTTTTATTTTAAAGGCTCATCTGTGGAGGCGCTCAAATTTTTAGACGCTATTCCTGATTTAAGATATTTTGTATGTTTTGGCTATGCTCACAAGCCAGATATATCAGGAGAGCTAAATAAGTTCTATAAATCCCTTATGGAAAAAACAGAAAAAGCCATACCGCTTGGAGTAGTTCATCAGGATGATAAGGATATGCTGAAGATTGCTTCTCAAGCTCTTGATATGGGGCTTTCAGGCTTTAAGATCCACTGTCAGGTTCAAAGAGCCAGACCCGATGATAAAAGATGGGAAAAATTTTACAGTCTTGTAACCGAAAGAGATGGATTTATCTTATTTCATGCAGGGCTGGGACCCTTCCCGAACGAGTTTGTGGGCTTCAAATATTTTCATAACTTTCTGAAAAAATATCCCCGAACAAGGGTAGTGGTTGCCCATCTGGGAGCCTTTGAAAGTGAAGACTTTTTAAAAGCAAGTCTTGACTACGAACAGCTATATCTTGATACTTCTTATACCTTTATTCCTAATCCTTCAAATACATTGACAGCACCGACTGAACTCATTATAAGGGCTCAGGACAAAATTTTTTTCGGGAGCGACTTTCCTGGTATCTGTCACAGCTTCGAAAAATCTGTCTCTGCCATAACTAATCTTGGATTTGAGAATACAGTGCTTGACAAGATATTCTACCAGAATGCAAAAAGATTTTTAGGAGTCTAAGCTTACCGCAAACTCATAAATATTGTTAAACACAGGTATTTTTTCTTTTAGCTTTATCAGTTCCTGATTTCCGTAGCCTGTAAGAACAAGGACAGGGATAATCCCCAAATTTTTTCCAAACTCCACATCAATTAGCTTATCTCCCACCATGTAGGATCTTTCTTTATCGATTAGATGAATATCAACAGCTCTTTTTGCCAGTCCCATATTGGGCTTGCGGCAATCGCAGTCTATTGAAAACTCTTCAATTATACCGTCTTTATGATGAGGACAGTACAAATAATCATTGATAACAACCCTTTCTCTATTGAAATAGCCAAGCACATACTCTCTTTGACTTTCTGCCTCATCTATACTGAACTTCCCCCTTGCAACACCAGACTGGTTTGAAACCACATAGATCTGATAGCCCTTATCCTTCAAAATATTTAATGCCTCAAAAGCATAAGGGAATATTTTCATTTTTCTCCAGTCATCAAGATAATCCTGATCTTCACAGATTGTTCCATCTCTGTCAAGAAAGATAACCTTTTTAAGCATTCATAGCCCCTCTCTCTTTGATTAATCTTAGAAGCTCATCTTTCTCTCGAAGCTCATATTCAAGTTTTAGTACGTAAATATTCTCTTTATCTAACCAGAAATCTTTTATCTTTGCCCAGTCCTTCTCTGTGGTTAAAAATATCTCTGCACCAGCTGACTTTATCTTCTTGATATCAGTTTCGCTGTAGTTGTAATGATCATTAAAAGAGAGAAAATATGCCAGTTCTATACCGAGTTTTTCAATACTTCTTTTGAAATCTAAAGGATTAGCAATGCTGCAGAATGCAAGAATTTTTTTCCCTGAAAAATCTATATTAACTTTCATATCTTTTGTATCAGCCAGATAGACCTCTTTTTTTTGAAAGCTAAAAATCGGTCTATCACCATACTGCTTTTTTAAATCCCTGATTAAACCATCATCTCCATCTTTTAGAATAATCAGGTCCGCCCTTTTTAAGGAGCTTTTCGCCTCTCTTAGAGGTCCTGCGGGAAATACAAGACCGTTTCCAAACATTAGACTACCGCTTATCATTAAAATATCAAGATCTCTTTTAATAGCTCTGTGTTGAAAGCCATCGTCAAGGATAATCAGTTCTGGTTTCCCATATTTTTTTTTATAGATTTTGTAGCTTTTATAGCGGTTTTTTCCTGCAAAGATAGCAATATGTGGGAATCGTTTTTTTAATAGCCTTGCCTCATCAGAAAAGCCAGCTCTGTCTGCCACATCACCCTCCAGTCTCCCTCCATATCCTCTTGTTAAAACCAGTATTTTTTTGTCATGAAGAAGACTTAAAAGATATAAAAGAAAGGGAGTCTTTCCTGTACCACCAAGATTTATGTTTCCAATACTTATTACAAAAGAGTTTAATTTTTTTGCCCTACCTGTTATCTCATAAATAAAATTTCTAAAGCTCATGACAAGCATATAGATGAGAGATAATGGGTAGAGAAAAATAATGACCAGCTTAAACCTATTTTCATACCAGATCTTGTTGAAAAAATGGTCAAGCATTTTTCTATCTTTTTTCCTCTATTATCTCTTTGATTATATCTAAAGTTTTTTTAATACTGCCTTTGTTCTCCTCCACAACCTCTCTTCCTCTTATTCCCAGGGTCTCTCTTAGCTCCCTATTCTCTACAAGCTTTAAAAGCTGGTCATAAAGGCTTTCTTCATCTACCTCAATGCCTGCCTGTCTTTCTAAAAACCTTTCTCTTATCTCACTGAAATTGCTCATATACCTACCAAAAAGCACAGGCTTTGAAAAATAGGCAGGTTCAAGTATGTTATGCCCCCCAATGTTTACCAGACTTCCACCCACAAAGGCTATATCTGCAAGGCTGTAAAAAGAAAAGAGCTCTCCAACCGTATCAAGTAGAAATACATCAGCAACAGGATTCCCCTCACTTCTTTTTACAGGATTAAATCCTGAATCCTTTATTAGCCCTTCCACCTCCCTGAATCTTTCTGGGTGTCTGGGTGCAAGAATAAGCTTTAAATTATCATATCTCTCTCTAAGTTTTTTAAAGCAGTTGATCACTATCTTCTCTTCTTTGGGATGGGTTGAGCCTGCAATAATTACAATATCCATCTCATTAATTCCAAAGTCCGTTCTGTTTAAAGGCTGCTTCTCTGACATATCGTATTTTATATTTCCTGATGTAAAAACCTTGTTTTTATCTGCACCCATCTTCAATATCCGCTCTTTATAAAGGCTGTTCTGCATAATAAAGTATGGGTAGTCAAGAAATGAGGTCAGAAAAAACCTTAACCTTTTATATCTTTTAAAGGATCTGTCGGAGATTCTGCCATTAACAAAGATAACAGGGATCTTTAACATGCGGGAGAAAAAGATTATATTAGGCCAGATCTCTGTCTCGGAGATTATAAAGGCAGCAGGTCTGTATGTTCTTATAAATGCATAGACAGAAAATGGAAAATCAAAAGGGAAAAAGGTTACCGATCGGACAGTATCCCCGATTTTTTCTGAAGAAACCTTAAAGCCTGTGGCAGTAGTAACGGTTACTACAACCTTTTCAGATATTTCAGTTATAAACTTTTTAATTAAAGGTATGGTTGCTAAACTTTCTCCAACCGATACGCAATGGAATATGTAATTTTTATCTGTTTCCCCGTAGCGATAAAAGCCAAGTTTTCTAAAAAAACCCTTTCTCCACTTTTTTTTTATAAGGCTTAAGGGCAGAAAGATAACAAAATATAATGGGAAAAGTAAAAAAAGGATCAGGTTATATAAAACTATCATGCTTTAAATCCAGCCAGACTGTCAGACATTTTTGTAATCTCTATCATCCTTGTCTGTACCAAGTTTACATATTCATCTATTTTGTCCTTCGGAATATCAGGCTCAATGAATATGGGTTCACCGATAAGATAAACGCCCTTTGTAAATGGCATGGGTACCAGAAATCTATCCCAGCTTTTTAAACATCTTCCACTTTTTACACTGTAAGATATGGGAACAATAGGAAATCCTGTGGTTTTTGCAATATAGATAATGCCGTTTTTTACCTGCTGGTAGGGACCTCGGGGACCATCGGGCGTAATGCCAATATCTGAATCAGTTATGCCATGTATCTCCCGAAGTAGGGAAAAGCTTTTTTTTGAGCTGGAACCTTTAATATGGTCTATACCAAACCTTTTTGCAATAAGAGCACCCACTTCACCATCAAAATGGGGGCTAAGTATCATTTTGATTTTTTTGCCTGGCCTTAATTTTTTATAAATCTGGGCAAGCATCATCATTCTGCCATGAAAAAAGGCAAAGATCACAGGAGTTTTAATATTTTCAATATGTTCTTTGCCAACGATCTGCCATCTTATGGTTTTATGTAACAGCTTTAGCAAAAAACCTACTATAGCTGGAGAAAACTTCTTTATAAGAGTTCTCTTTAACTTTAACCTTTTTTCAGACATTAGACTATTCCCTGCTGAAGGGTGTAAAGCTTATGATATTCACCTTTCTTCTCCATAAGCTCGTTGTGACTTCCCTCTTCACAGATCCTTCCTTCTTTTAGAACAATAATCCTGTCCATATTAACCAGCGTTGAAAGTCGGTGGGCTATGATAAAACAGGTCTTCCCAGCCATAAGTTCATCAAGTGCCTTCTGCACCTCTTTCTCAGACTGAGTATCAAGAGCAGAGGTGGCTTCATCCAGTATCAGTATGGGCGCATTTTTTACAAATGCCCTTGCTATAGCTATTCTTTGTCTTTCACCGCCTGATAGAAACTCACCCATCTCTCCCACATTTGTATTATATTGCTCGGGAAAGCTCATAATAAAATTATGGGCATTGGCGCTTTTTGCCGCGGTTACAACATTTTCAAAGTCTACTCCTTCTTTTCCATACTCTATATTCTCCCTCACCGTTGCATTAAACAGTATAACCTCTTGAGTTACCATGCCTATCATATTTCTCAAAGACTTGATGGTAAACTCTCTAATATCTGTGCCATCAATCAGTATCTCTCCCTCCTGCAGTTCATAAAATCTTGGCAGAAGATTAACCAGTGTGCTCTTCCCGCCACCGCTCATTCCCACTATACCAATCTTCTCACCTTTCTTTACCTTCAGATTAAAGTTTTTCAGCACATAATCTTTGTCATATTTGAAAGATACATTTCTAAACTCAATGGAATCATTAAACTCTCTAAGCTCTTTCCTGGCATTTTTATCCAGCGCTTTTTCTGAATCTATATCCATAATCTCAAAGATTCTTTTAGCCGCTGCTATACCCTCCTGAATGGCGCTATAAGATCCATTTAATCTTTTTACGGGCTCATATAAAAGAATTAGGGCTGTTATAAAGGAAAAGAAGTTACCTGGAGTTGATTTACCAGCAATAACCTGTTTGCCGCCGTACCAGATAACGCCAGCTATAGCAAAAGCGGACATAAGCTCAATAATAGGTCCAGAAATAGCTCTTACCTTAATCTGTTTCATATAATTCCTGAAAAACTTCATATTCTCTTCGGAAAATATCTTTTTACCCCTCTCTTCAAGGTTGAAAACCTTTACAATTCTAATTCCAGAAAAATACTCTTTAAGAAAAGATAGCATATTTCCCATAACCACATTTGCCCGATAGCTATAATGCTTGGTCTTCAGACCAAACTGAAATATCGGGATAAATAGGAAAGGGAGAACGATAAAAGCTATAATTGCCAGCTTAAAGTCTCTGTAAAAAACCACCCCGAGTAGCCCGAGAGCTGTAAAAAAATCCTTTATAACACTTGTAATTGCCCTTGAAGCCGAGGACTGCAGAGTATTTACATCTCCTGTTATTCTTGATATAAGCTGACCTATCGGTGTGGAGATAAAATGATATAAAGAAAGCTTCTGAACATGGTCATAAAGAGCCTGCCTGATATCCATTACAACCCTCTGCCCCACATAGTTCATATGATACTCCTGAGAAAAATTGCAGATCCCTTTCAGTGCATAAGCAAAAAGAATAGCAAGCGGCATAATATTAAGCATTTTATAATTTTTCTCAAAAAATATCCCATCAAGGGCTGGTTTAACGAGAAAGGCAAGGGCAGCTGATGTGCCTGCCACACCAAGCATAAATATCATAGCTAAAAAAAGCCGCTTCCAGTAGGGCTTAACAAACCTGAGTATTCTTCTGTATATAACTATAGACTCTCTATCCATACACCATCCCTGATATTCTCTCCGTCAACAGATCAAAGTAGTTTTCTCCCCCCAGAATCTCTTTAAGTCTTTTAAGTTTTTCAACGGTCTCTACATAGAGGTCCGTGTCATCCATATACCTTTCAAAGGCTGTGAGGAGATTATTATTGTTAAAATCTTGCTGAATAAACTCCGGGTAAACAAGCTCGTCAAGTATAATATTGGGAAGAGCAATATATTTAACATTTATCAGAAGTTTTGCCAGCAAAAAGCTAATTTTACTGACATTATAGAACACTATGGCAGGCTTTTCAAGAATAGCCGTCTCAAGGGTAGTGGTGCCTGACTTGGATATCACAATAAAGGAGTTATTGATCGCATCATAGTTATACCCTTCAATTATCTTTACCCTTTTCATAGAAAAATACTGCTCAAGCATCCGGGTAATATCACTATTTGGCGATACCAAAGCAAACTCCAGATCGGCATATTTTATCTTGAGTTTTTCAATAAACTCTTTTATTACCTTTTTATGTTTCTCTATCTCTTTGAGGCGACTGCCTAAAAATACAGAGATTATTCTTGCGTCTTTGTTGAATCCAAATTTTTCTCTAAACTGCTCCTTTGACATGGTGGGTTTGACAATCTCCATCAACGGATGTCCTAAATAATCTACCTCCAGACCGCGTTTTTTATAAAAATCCTTCTCGAAGGGAAGAATAACAATCATTCGGTCCACATATTTTTTTATAAACTCAACCCTCTTCTGACGCCATGCCCATACCTGAGGGCTTATGAAATATATAATCTTTCCCCTATAAAAGCTCTTTATCTTTTTTATAACCCTGAAGTTAAAATCAGGTAGATCTATGAAGATTATAAAATCAGGCTCATTATCTCTTATCCATTTTACTGTGTCTTTAATAGCATTAAGTATTTTTCTAAGATGGGCAAGCACCTCAAAGGCACCAACCACAGCAACATCTTTATAGTTAAAAAGCAGAGAAGTTTTGGTAGACTCGGTTTTACTACCTCCGATGGCAGTAATCTTCAGGTCTAAATGTTTTTCTTTAAGCTTTTTTGCAATAAAAGATGCATAAAGGTCAGCCGAAGCCTCTCCCGCTATGATTAACCCTCTTTTCATATTATTTTTCTGCTTTTTTTAGAATATTCTGTGCAAGCTTGAGTGAGTTTATGCCGTCTTCGAGCGATACCACAGGATCTTCTTTTTTATTAATAGCCATGATAAACGAGCTTAGCTCTTCATAAAGAATGTCCTTCTTGCCTTCTTCATATCTCAACTCTTTCCCATGCTTTAACATGTAACCAGTCTGATTAAGAAGGTCTGCCTCAATATAAGCATTCTCTTCAAGCACCGTTATCTTTCTCTCCTTTGAATGAAAAGCCCTCGATATGTCAAAGACAGCAGTCACATCATCAAACTTAATCACCGCATTAATAATATCATTATGATCAGTAAAAATTCGTGAGCCTTTCACAGATAATATTTTTGCCCTATGGTTTTTGAAAATATTCATGGCAAGATCTATATCGTGAATCATCAGATCCAGCACCACATCCACATCAGAGCCTCTTGGACTGAATGGTGACTTTCTTCTAAAAATCACTGAAACTGGATTTTTTATATGCTTACTTAGAAATCTAAAGGCTGGATTAAATCTCTCTATGTACCCCACCTGAACTACAATCTTCTTTTTTCTTTTTTTAAGTATTTTTTTTGCCTTTGATAGATCATCGGTTACTGGCTTTTCTATGAAAACATGCACATTGTTCTCAAGAAAAAAATCGGCTATTTCATAGTGGGTAGGTGTTGGCGTTACAATAGAGACCGCATCTACCTTACCTATCAGCTCCCTGTAATCATTAAGAACCTTGACATTAAACTCATTTTTGATAGCTGCAGAAGATTTTTTATTAATCTCACATACATATTCCAGTGAACAGCCCTTAATATTTTTCAGTTTTTCAATATGAAACCTTCCGAGGTATCCGGCACCAATAACCGCAATCCTTACCAACGGATAACTCCTCTCTTGCTATCCATCATAAAGCTTAAAAGTTTTACCACATCTTCAGACAATAGTCCTGATTTTTCTATAGTTTCTTTAGCTTCCTGCAGGGTTAGCTTGCTTTTAAATATGATTCTATATGCCTTTTTGAGAACTTCGAGCCTCTCCCCCTCAATACCTCTTCTTTTTATTCCCACAAGATTTAATCCAAAAAGCTTTGCTCTGTTTCCTGCCACTATGGTAAACGGCGCCACGTCCTGCGCCACACCAGAAGCGCCACCAACCATGGACATGGTTCCTATCTTTACAAACTGATGAACGGCTGTAAATCCGCCTATAACGGCATAATCCTCAACCTCCACATGACCCGCAAGAGTAGCCAGATTTGCCATAACAATCTCATTCCCCAGAATGCAGTCATGGGCTATATGGCAGGAGGTCATAATAAAATTATTATTTCCTATAACTGTCTTTCCCCTACCTGATACGGTGCCTCTGTTTATGGTTACATACTCTCTGATAATATTGTTATTACCAATAATTAGCTCCGTTTTCTCGTCCCTGTATTTGATATCCTGAGGTGCCATCCCGATAGAAGCAAAAGGGAATATCTGGCAGTCATCACCAATGTTAGTCCAACCATCTATTACCGCATGGGGATAAACCTTGCATCTTTTTCCAAGTTTTACATTGGGACCAATAAATGAGTAAGGACCTATGGTAACATCCTCGTCCAGTTCGGCACCACTGCTAACAATTGCTCTCTCATCAATATTTGTCATTAAACCCCCAAAAATATATTTAGCCCTGTGTGGTCGCGGCAAACTCTCCTTCTACGGCAACTTTTCCATCAACTGTAATCTTGCCTTTAAAAAAATAAATATTTCTTTTGGAGTTTATAAGCTCTACTTCTATAACCAGCTGATCTCCAGGCGTTACAACCTTTCTGAACTTTACCTCCTTTATGGCAGCAAAGTAGACATCTTTTTTTCCCGTCTGTTCGGCAGACTTTAAAACAAGCACGCCCGCCACCTGAGCCATTGCCTCGACCATAAGAACGCCGGGCATTACAGGATTCTCAGGAAAATGTCCAACAAAAAACTTTTCATTGATTGTAATATTTTTAATTCCAACAGCTCTTTTCCCCTTTTCAAACTCAATTACTCTATCAACCAGCAGAAAGGGATAACGGTGTGGCAGAATGTCCATTATCTCTTTAATGTCTATCATCATTTATCCTCCAGATTAATACCGTATTTTTTTATTAACTGGTCAAGTGTTTTTTTGATCTCCGGCAGTTTTTCCTGATATGCTTGAATCCTGAGCCATTTTTTATAATCCAGTGCAGGTATACCAGCTATCTTTTTCCCGTCCTCCACGTTTCCCACAACTCCTGACTGACCTCCTATCATCACATTGTTGCCGATTTTTACATGATCTGCTATACCTACCTGACCGCCCATTACCACATATTTTCCCACTTCGGTACTGCCCGCAATGCCAGACTGACCTGCTATTACAGTATTTTCTCCCAGCTTTACATTGTGAGCTATCATTACCAGATTGTCAATTTTACAGCCATCGCCAATAACTGTCTCGTCCAGAGTTGCCCTGTCTATGGTTGTGTTGGCACCTATCTCCGTATTTTTACCAAGTATTACCTTACCAACCTGTGGTATCTTTTCATAGTTTTTTCCGTTGAAAGCATAGCCGAAGCCATCACTACCTATTACGGCTCCTGGATAAATGATAGAGTTATCGCCGATCTCCGTATCATTCATAATTACTGCATGAGGGAAGATTCTTACGTTTTTTCCAATTTTTACATTTTCACCAACAAACACATAGGGATAAATAACCGTTCCGCTCTGAATGTAAGCTCCATCAGAGATATAAGCAAAATCCATAACTTTTACTGAGTCACCGAGTCTTGCCAGTGGTGACACAAAAGCTTTATCAGAAATGCCATAATTTATATTTTCTTCAGGATAGAAGAGTCTTAAAATCCTTGCCTGCGCAAGTGAGGGGTTTTTAACCAGTATCTGAGGTCTCTCTTCTAATTTTATATTTTCCGTAACTACAAACGCTGAGGCTCTGGATGTTTTTGCAATATCAATAAACTTGCTGCTAAAAAGAAAGGCTATATCTCCCTCGCTGGCTCTAAAAACTGAGGCTACACCATAAATTATGCAGTCAGCTCCTATAATCGTCCCATCTATTTTTTCAGCCAGCTCAGAAAGTTTGAAACTTATCATTTTTTGTCACCGCTTTCGGCTCTTTTTAAAAGCTTGTCTGTAATATCAATGGCTTTGTCAAAATAAAACACACCGCTGGCAGACTTTTCAAGGATCACAGTAAATTTCTCCTCCGCTCCG
Organism: bacterium; assembly: GCA_041640455.1. Taxonomy (GTDB): domain Bacteria; phylum CALINM01; class CALINM01; order CALINM01; family CALINM01; genus JAOAGA01. The sequence goes on along the minus strand of JBEQAF010000067.1, from coordinate 1,705 downwards.
ATATCTTTAAGTATCTTCTCCAGCTTCTGCACGATCTTTCTTGTATATTCGGTATCCTTCTGCTGAAGCTCTTCCTGAGCCTCCTTATACTGGTTCTGAAAATCCTTAAGCTTTCTCTGAAAAAGCCTCTCTTTCTCCTGCCTTGCCTCTTCACTTAAAAAAGCACCCTGCTTCTCCATTTCGGCTTTTAGCTTATCAAGCTCATCCTGAAGCTTCTGAAGATCTTTCTTATACTCATCTGCTTTCTTAGCCATCTCCTTCTTGGCTTCCTGCCCTTCCTTAGACTCGTTAAGTGCCCGCTGCATATCAACAATACCGATCTTTACCTGTTCCGCAAAAACTGTGGTTGCCATTAAAATAGCAAAAACTACTGACACAAAGAAAATTTTTCTCATCTTACCTCCTGAAATAAGTCTCTATTTTCTGCATAATTATATCAGAATACAGTCCCTATTGAAAATTCCCATTTACTGCTCACCTCTCCATCTTTTGGATTCAGGTTTTTACCCCATTCAAGTCTCAGTGGACCCATGGGTGAATACCATCTTATGCCTGCTCCTGCACTATATTTAAGCTGCGATGGGAATAGATCTCTATTAAATGAATTACCTGTATCAAAAAATATAACAGCCCTTACCCCGGACTCTTTAATGAGCGGGAAAATATACTCCACATTACCCAGGATCATCTTAGTTCCGCCCAGAACATCACCAGTTACCGGGTCTTTAGGACCTATACTTCTGGTAATAAAGCCTCTCAGGCTATACATTCCACCAAGAAAAAACTTTTCATAGATGGGCACCTTTTTGCCACCATATCCTCCAACCACACCGTACTGACCATGCACAGATATGGTATGGTCCCATGGCAGAAGGAAATATTTTGCGCCATCAACCATAGACTTTGCATATTTATTATCACCACCGAGGGGACCACCAGCAAACTCAAGAGAATAAGTAAATGTTTCCCCCTCGGTTGGATAAAATGCATCATTTCTTGTGTCATAGTTTACAGAACCATATATACTGCTCGTATTAGTAGTCCCTACCTGATCTTTTATGATCTGAGAAGCAAACTGACTAACATTAGATACCGTTGCCTGCTCATATCTGTAACCCACACTCATGCTCCAGTCTTCGTTAAACCTGTATCCGCTTCTTAATCCAAAGCCGGTACTTTCTTTAGTATAATCTGTATACTCCCTCTTTGTTTTAAAAATGCTGAATCCACCGGAAAATTTTGTTCCCAGAAGATAGGGTTCAAAAAAGCTTATATCATAGCTCTGGGATTTGGAGCTTGCCTGAGCGGTAGCAGAGAGCCTCTGACCTCTTCCAAAAAGATTATTCTGAGATATCTGAATAGATCCCATAAACTGATCAACCGAGCTATATCCCAATCCAAAGGTCAGATAGCCTGTTGGTCTCTCTTTAACCCTGACAATCAGATCCATAAAATCCTCTTCGTCTCCCTCAGGCTTAAGATAATCAACTCTATTGGGAACAAAGTTAACTTCTTCAAAAAAACCTAACCTGTTAATCTTATTTCTGGACTTTTTCAACTTACTCGAGCTGTAAATATCTCCTTCGTCAAGGCTCATCTCTCTTCTTATTACATAGTCTCTGGTTTTTGTATTACCCTCTATGACTATCCTGTTAATGGTTACAAGGCTACCTTTTGATACATTATATGTTAGGTTAATAAGCCC
>JBEQAF010000066.1:0-12527 GCA_041640455.1 bacterium | reverse complement strand
AAGCTCTTCGTTTTTTTTATGGAGATTTTTTTCCAGATCAATGAGTTTCCCATATTTAATTTCGGAAGCTCTGGTCAGGTCTCCCTTCCTTAAAGCATCCTGTTCATCAATTTTTAACCTGTCAATCTCTTCTTTTATAGCCCTTATTTCGGCAATCTTATCCTTTTCTTTGTTCCACATAAGTTTCAGGGAGCTTAGCTCTTCATTAAGGTTGCTTATTTCTTTTTCTAACTCCTTTAGTTTCTCCTTAGATGTGGGGTCTTTTTCTTTTAGCAGTGCCTGCCTTTCTATCTCAAGCTGTATGAGTCTTCTCTGAACTTCATCTATCTCAGTGGGTACGCTATCTATCTCAATTCTGAGCCTTGAGGCAGCTTCATCTATAAGGTCAATAGCCTTATCGGGCAGGAATCTGTCGGATATGTATCTGTTTGAAAGATAAGCTGAAGCAACTATAGCAGAGTCCTTAATTCTTACCCCATGGTGTACTTCATATTTTTCTTTCAGTCCCCTTAAAATGGCGATTGTATCTTCTAAAGAAGGTTCTTTGACAAATATGGGCTGAAATCTTCTCTCAAGTGCCGCATCCTTTTCGATATGTTTTCTATATTCATCAACAGTCGTAGCGCCAATACAATGCAGTTCCCCTCTGGCAAGAGGCGGTTTTATCATATTCCCCGCATCCATAGCACCTTCTGCCGCACCGGCTCCCACTATAGTATGTAACTCGTCTATAAAAAGAATGGTCTTGCCTTCTGATTCTATTACCTCTTTCAGTACTGCTTTTAGCCTGTCTTCAAACTCACCTCTATATTTTGTTCCTGCTATTAGAGCTCCCATATCAAGTGCAACAATTTTTTTGTTTTTGAGCATCTCAGGCACATCTCCGCTTACAATGCGCTGAGCAAGCCCTTCAACTATGGCAGTTTTTCCAACCCCTGGGTCTCCGATAAGGACAGGATTATTTTTTGTCCTTCTTGAAAGGATCTGAATAACCCTTCTTATCTCTTCATCCCTTCCGATAACAGGGTCAAGCTTCCCCTTCCTTGCCAGCTCTGTAAGATCTTTACCGTATTTTTCAAGTGCCTGATATTTGTCTTCTGGGTTCTGATCGGTTACTCGCTGGTGTCCTCTTATCTGTTGTAAAACCGATAGTATTGCCTGTTTAGTAATCCCCTGAGAGATTAAAAATTTGGAAAAGCTTTTTTCTGCTGTCACCGCTCCCAGCAAAAGATGCTCGGTGCTAACATACTCATCTTTTAACTCTTCCTTCTCACTCCAAGCCCTGTCAAGTATATTTTCCAGATCAGGTGAGAATATTATCCGCCCACCCTGAACCTTGCTAAAACTTTTAATTCTTGATTCAATCTGTGCAAGCAAACTGCTCAGATTTATACCTATTTTCTCAACTATTCTTGATGGGACGGAGTTTTTGTCACTGAAAAGGGTATAAAAAAGATGTTCTGGCTCTATTGCCTGGTTGCCCTGTTTCTGGGCTAAGGAATAGGCGCCCTGTATGGCTTCCTGTGATTTAATAGTAAATTTTTCAAGGTCTATCATATGGTCTCCCCTGCTAAAAAATATTAATTTGCACAAAAAATAATCATATTTTTAATTTAAGCACGGGTTTTGAAAAATGCAAGGGAGATGAAAAAAATTATTAAGGAGGACAGGATAAATCACTGTCCCCTAATAATCTGCCTTACTGATTAATAAGACCAACTCTTAGTTCTAATTTAGTTGTGAAAAAGCCTTCTTCAATAAATACTATAAGACTCCGTTGATCCTTTACAAAGCTCAGGCTGGAAGTGTTTTTGTAGTTAAGAGAGTTCTGGAGTATCCATTTTTCTTCCAGTAGATTGTTTTTTAAAGATTCTGCCAGTGAGTAGCCGTCAACCCTGCCCGTATAGGTAATTATCCCCACCATAACCCCTTTGGTTTCAAAAAGAAAAGTACCGTTTTTGTTAAGCTTCATTACATAAGGTACCGGGATATCTTTAATATCCCTGTGAGGCATAAAAGTCTCCTCAATGGCTGCCTCTTTTTTGGCATCTCCTTTTTCTACCTGTTTTGTATCCTGTGCAGATGCGTTAAGTGTGAGGATCAATAAAACCCCGAGACAGATGACAAGCTGAAAAATTTTTTTCATAAATTTACTCCTCCTAAAAAAATGGATTAAAGATCTTTTCGTTTTCTATGGTGCTTGAAGGACCATGTCCGGGATAGATTTTTGTATCATTGGGATAGATAAAAAGCTTCTCTTTGATTGATCTGATAAGGGTATCATAATCGCCGCCTGGAAAGTCCGTTCTACCTATTCCACCGGCAAACAGGGTATCTCCTGTAATTATTTTATCTTCTATCTTTAAGCATATTCCGCCAGGAGAGTGTCCGGGGGTATGGATTACATTTATGTTAAGATTGCCTGCCTTTAGTATATCTCCCTCCTCAAGATAAAGATCTGGCTCGGGAGATTTGTCAATACTAAATCCCCAGGTACTTGCACCTATCTCTGCACGGTCGAGAAGGGGCTTTTCTGCCCTGTGTATGGCGAAAAGGGCTCCAGTATGGGTTTTGAAATAGCTATTTCCTCCTATATGGTCAAAGTGACAGTGAGTGTTTATAATATACTTAATTTTTATCTGATTTTCTTTAATAAAATTAAGTATCTCTGACGAGGCATCTCCTGGATCAATCAGTATCCCTTCCTTAGTTTCTTCATCGGCTATTATATAGCAGTTGACCTCAAGGACTCCTGTGACAAATCTTTTAAAAATCATATCTCTTCTTCTCCAAATATAAATTTTTTTCCACTGTCAATAAGCATATTTAGCGTCTCTTTGTCCTCTGCCTCTGCATAGATTCTTATCACGGGCTCTGTGCCAGACTCTCTAAATAGCAGCCAGCAGTCCTTTTCCAGATAGATTTTTACGCCGTCTATCTCCTTTTTGTCAATAACCTTAAGTCCGGCAAATGATGAAGGGATACTTTTGAGCTTCTCTTTAAACCTTACCTTGATCTCTGGCGTGATAAGGAAATTTTTTCTTTCTGAGTATAGAGATCCAACCTCCTGGAATACCTCTTTTATTAGCTCAGTAACGGTCATGCATCTTTTTGATACAATCTCTATGACAAGCAGGGCAGCAAGTATTCCATCTTTTTCGGGCACATGCCCGGCAATTGATAATCCTGCGCTCTCCTCGCATCCGAGAACGATCTGGTTATTTGATATGAGCTCGCCGATAAATTTAAACCCCACAGGCGTTTCATAAACCTTCTGATTGAATTTTCTTGCTATCCGGTCAAGTAGATGGGTGGTTGCATAGGACCTGCCCACACCGCCTGACATGCCTCTGAATTTCAGAAGATAATAATAGATTATGGCGAGTATTAGATTGGGCACTATAAAAACTCCTCCCTTGTCCACTATGCCAAATCTGTCTCCATCTCCATCGGTTGCTACACCAAGAAATAGTTTTTTGTCTTCTTTTAGCCAGGCAATCATCTCCTTTAGATTGCTCTCCATCGGGTCGGGAGCAGAAACACCGAAATATGGGTCACGGAAATCATGAATTACCTTACATTGGAGTCCTTCGTCCTCCAGCACCCTGTCAATGTATCCTCTTGCGGTACCATACATGGGGTCTATGATAACCTTAAGCTGGGAGCTGGCTATAGTTTTGAAATCAACTTTATTTTTAATGTCATCAATGTAATATGGAAGGGGGTCTATAATTTCAGCCTGCCCCTCTTTAATTAGCTTATCAAAAGAAAAGCTCTCTTTGTAAGAAATGGTGCCGAGGAGCTCATTTGCTCTGTTCTCAATCCATCTTGTAGTTTCTGGCAGAGCGGGACCGCCCCAGTTGGGCGAAAATTTTATGCCGTTATACTCAGGTGGATTATGGCTGGCAGTAAAGTTGACAGCACCGGCGGTTTTTCTTCTTAATATCTCAAAGGATATGACCGGAGTGGGGGTTTCCCGAGAAACAAGGTAGGATTTAATACCATTGGTAGCAAATATTTTAACCGCCTCCCTGGCAAACCACTCACCCATAAACCTGCTATCATTTCCCACTATTACACCTTTGTCTTTCAATCCTTCTTTTATTATGTAATCGGCTATTGACTGGATAACAACCCTTACTCTTTCTAAGGTAAACTCCTCACCAATTATTCCTCTCCAGCCTGAAGTACCAAACTTTATCTGGTTCATAATTTTAAGCCTCCATACCTTTTAAAAGCAGCTTTTTTGCTTCCTCAATTAATTGTTTAGTCCTTTTTTTATCATAACTTTCTGCGTATAAATTAAAGTATGCTTTATCGGGTGAAGGGATAGCCAGATACCAGCCATCATCTTTTGATACCTTAATCCCGTCAATAAGCGTTGTCTTTTCTTCCCCGGTCTTTTCTACCAGATATCTCATTATCTTCCCCTTTTTTTCCCATGGACAGGGAACAACCTCGTGGATAGTGTAAGTATAGGGGATCGTACGGTAAAGCTCATGGAGATTTGTATTAAGTAAAGAAAGATACTCCATAACCTTGACTATAGAGTACATACCGTCAAAGGCTGGTAAAAATTCAGGAAAAACATAACCTCCATAGCTCTCTCCCACAAAGCTGATATCCTTATGCAATGCTGTCTCCATTATAGCACGGCTTGATGTCTTAGTCCTAACTATTTCCACTCCATACTTTTTCCCCAGCTCTTCGGAGATCATAGAGGCATTCACAGGTACTGCTATCTTGTTTACATTTTTACTTGTTTCAAAAAGCATTTTGATAAAAATAAGCAGGGTTATCTTCCCATCATATATCTCGCCCTTCTCGTCAATAAGATATATTTTTTCGCCACCAGCATCTAAGAATATGCCAAGGTCAGCGTTAATGGATGTGACTATATTGCTCAACTGCTTAAGCGAGTTTTCAAACTCAGGCTTGGTTTTTGTAAGCTTTGAGCTGTCAAGGTTAGCATTGAGGGCAATCAGATCACAGTTAAGTTTGCCTAAAATGGAAGGGAATATGTTGGCTGCGCTCCCGTGAGAAAAGTCTATTACAACTTTAAATTTCCTTTTTACTATTTCATCTATCCTTATCTTTTCAAGAAATCCATTTTTATAGCTTTCTAAAAACTCATTGGGAAAAGAGATCAGTCCTGTATCATCAATGCCGACCCGCCTGAAATCTTCTCCAAGGAAAAATCTTTCGATGGACTTCTCTTTGCCACTGGCGATATCAATGCCTCTCTCCTCATAAAATTTCATATCAATTATATCCGGGTCAAAGGGGGATTTTCTGGTATAGATGCCGCCATTGTCACCTTCTTTTTTAGTAAGAAACCTTGCCACAGATACAGGTATTACCCCATAGTCATGAATATTCACGCCTGTGGATAAAACTCCCGTCATAAAGGCTCTGTTTATCATCCTTGAAGAGGGGTGGTGGTCTCTTGCTGTGGCTATGAAACTACCTTTTTTAAATGTAGCGCCATAAGCAGCTCCGAGCCTGGCTGCAAACTCAGGTGTTATTTCAAAATTCGCAAGACCGCATACTCCATAGGGACCGAAAATTGACTTAGACCAGCTTTCTCCCCAGATAAGACTGCTTGCCAGGATAGCACCATCTTCCACAGTCTTCATTGGCCAGACCTTAACGCCAGGCTTTAATATACTGAAACTGCCAATTGTACATGTATCAGCTACCACTACCTCTTCCGAGAGCTGGGCTCCTTCCTTGATTATGGTATTAAATCCTACAACCGACTCCTTAAGCTCGCAGTATTTGCCCGCATATACTCCGTCCCAGAGCACAGAGTCAAGAATCTTAGCCCCCTTTTCTATTACACAGTTATTACCAATAACAGAGCTTCTAATAACTGCATTTTTTTCAATCTTCACATTATCGCCTATGACCGTTGCGCCCTCAATATTTACAGAGATGTCGATATCGCAGCCCTCACCTGCAATTACATTTTCCCTGATTTTTTTGCCAGTCATATCAATTTTTACTTTACTATCAAGCACATCCAGATGGGCAAGCCTATACTCTGTAAGGTTTCCCACATCTTTCCAGTAGCCTTCCATAAGCGCACCATAAAGCCTTTTGTTTTTTTTCATAAGAAGCGGAAAAAGGTCTTTGCTAAAATCAAACTCCTTGTTTGCGGGAATAAAATCAAAGATTTCCTTCTCAAGAACATAGATACCTGTATTTATTGTATCGCTGAATACCTCCCCCCAGCTGGGCTTTTCAAGAAATTTTTTTATCTTGCCGTCTTTTTCTGTTATTACAATACCAAATGGAAGAGGGTTTTCAACTCTTGTAAGCAGGATGGTTGCATGGGCTTTCTTTTTTTTATGAAATTCTACAGCCTTATTTAGCTGAAAATCAGTAAGCACATCTCCTGAAATGACTAAAAAGGTATCCGCCAGATACTTTTCTGCCAATTTTACAGCACCAGCTGTTCCGAAATCTTCGGACGGTAAAATATACTGAATATTTACTCCGAATTCTTTCCCATCTTTGAAATAGCTTTCTATGGCATCTGCCTGGAAGAACAGAAGTATAATTAAATCTTTAATATCGTATTTTTTCAATAGATTGATTATATGTTCCATCATGGGTTTGTTTACCAGCGGTACCATGGGTTTGGGGATATTCTGGGTAAGAGGTCTTAATCTGGTGCCAAATCCGCCTGCCATTATAACTGCTTTCATAGTTATACCCTCATTAAATAACTTTCAAAATAAGCTTACCTATCGGTTCTCTACCGACCGCTCTCGGTTTTTTATCAATCCATCCCAGTGCTATTACACAGAAAAGCTCATACCGTTCGGGCAGTTCGCAAAGGTTCCGTACTTTTTCAGCGTTTTTTAATATCTCCCCCAGCCAGCATGTACCTATGCCAAGCGAATGGGCATATAGGAGAATGTTCTGGATCGAGGCGCCGATTGCCATCAGATCTTTTTCCCTGTGATAAGAGGCTTCTTTATCCATAAAAACAAGGATAAGACTATCAGCTCTGTTTATAATCTTTCCATAAACTGTAAGCTTAGATAGTTCGGTTTTAAAATTGTTGTCCTTCACAATTATAAATCGCCAGGGCTGATTATTATGTCCAGATGGGGCATAGCTTCCAGCTTCAATAAGCTTTTCCAGTATATCAAGAGGGATTGGAGTTTCTTTAAAATCCCTTATACTGCGTCTTTCCTTAATGTTTTCAAATATCTGATTTTCCAGAGACATTATCTGAAATTTATCAAAAAAACATTAAAAAGTAAAACAAAATTGCTATATCCTACTTTAAAAAACTGATATAATCTATCTTATATGATGAAAAAGACTTTCCTCTTTGTGGTTATTATCTCCTTTATCTGGTTCATCTCAACCTTCTTTTATAGCTATTATAAGTCTAAAATTTTAAATGACATGATTTTGGTACACAATAATATTCTGCTTTTAAAAGAACAGGTTTTTGAGATAAATAAGGGGGTAGAAGATTTTTTTTATGAGATTTCAAAGGAAGCAGGAAAAGAGACCATCATATACAATATAAAACCTCCTTTTATTGAAAAATCTGAAAACATAATTACTTCTCTAAACTACAATATAAATAAATATGGCTGCTCTCAATGTCACTCTTTAAATGATGCCTTTATTAAAAGACTTTCAATACGTAAAGAAGAGCTTACAAAAAACCTTACCCAGTTTAAAGATACGTTAGCACTTTATTATAAGTCAACAGCAACCAAAGCACAGCTTTTATCTGCAAAAAGGACATTTCTGGAGGTAATATTTAGCATAAAAGATGATATGGATAAGATGGAACATAACCTGCAAAATATTCTTATAAAAAAAATAACCTTTCATCAGCGTATTGAGCTGCTCATAAATTTTATATCTCTTATTCTTATATCTCTGCTGGCTTGGTTTTTTTACAAAAAGATATTAAAAAACATTCTTTTGTTGAAAAGACTTTCTAAAAAGATAGAAAATAATCAGAGCCTTTCTGACATTGATATAGATCAGTTCAGTAGCAGAGAGCTGAAAGAGATATCCCGCACATTGATCGACAGTTTCCAAAGATTGATAAGCACAGAAAAACAGCTTAAAATGCATATTGAAGAGATGGAGAGTATGAACGAGGAGCTTCAGTCTTCCAATCAACAGCTTGAGATGGTTACAGCCGAGCTTGAGGAGATAAAAAGTAATCTTGAAAAAAAGGTTCAGGAAAAAACGAGGGATCTTGAAGAAACTTACAGGGAGCTGGAGAGGTCAGAGGCTATCAAGAGCAGCTTTTTGCAAAGCATTTCCCATGAGTTCAAGACGCCTCTTACACCGCTTTTTGGTTATCTTAAGCTTATGAAAAATAAGGAGCTCGGTGAGCTGACTCCTCTTCAGGAGCAGAGTCTGTCCATTATGCTGACCTGTGCAGAGAAGATTTATAACACAGTAGATGATCTAATTTTACTTACCAAGCTGGATGTGGACTCGGAAAATTTTCTGTTCAGGGATGTGGATTTAAATATTATTGTTAAGACTGTGATATCAAGGGTAGAAAAAGAGCTTGATGAGAAAAGGATTAAGATTCAGGTAAGCCTTCCAGAAATACCCATAATTATTAAAGGCGAGCAGCTTATTCTAATTCAGACCATACTCCATATACTAAGAAATGCCATAAAATATACCAATGAAGGCATAATCTCTGTATCTCTTTCTCAAGAGGATAATCAGGCTGTTTTGAGAATTAAAGATACCGGACAGGGGATACCTGAGAAGGTGTTGAAGGAGATAAATGACTTTTTTAATGCTAAAAATGTGTTTACGATAAAAAGAGGCGATGCAATAACTGTAGGGCTTAATATTCTAAAAAAGGTTTCCATACTACATAACTGTAAGGTTAACTATAAAAGCGAGAGAGGGAAGGGAACAACTGTGGAACTATTTTTTCCTATAAAGGCTTAAAAATGGGTAAGTTTTTAAAAAATATCTGGGAAGATATAAACTGTGTTTTTGAAAGAGACCCGGCAGCAAGAAATGTATGGGAGATAATTTTCTGTTATCCTGGTTTTCACGCCATTCTTTTTTATAGAATAGCCCATTTTTTTTGGGAGAAGAAATTTTTCTTTTTAGGCAGGTTTGTTTCACACATAGCAAGGTTTTTAACAGGCATAGAGATACATCCTGGCGCAAAGATTGGTAGAAGATTTTTTATTGACCACGGGATGGGTGTAGTTATAGGCGAAACAGCCGAGGTGGGGGATGATGTTACTATTTATCATGGTGTAACCTTAGGAGGCACCTCATGGAAAAAGGGGAAAAGACATCCTACCATAGGAAATAATGTAGTTATTGGTGCAGGTGCAAAGATCCTGGGTCCCATAGTTATAGGAAATAACTGTCTCGTTGGAGCCGGATCAGTGGTAGTTAAGGATGTGCCTGATAATTCAACAGTGGTAGGTGTTCCTGGAAGAGTTACCTACAGGGGCGGTGCAAAAGTTGAGATTGGTGAAAAGCTACCAGACCCAGAGGCACAGGTTATAAAATGTCTTACAGAACAGCTTAGAGACATCGAGAAAAGACTTTTAGAGCTAACCAGGGAGCACAAAGAGTATACAAGCTGTTCACTTGAAAGATATCCTGAAAAAGAAGAGTAGTTTTTGCCTTTGATGAGATTAGAACCCTTAACAGAATATTTAAAATTAAGGAAAAGACATTGTATAGATGAAGAAGGCTATAAGCCTGCTTCTGTTGTAATCCCTTTGGTTTTAAATAACCGAATTTCCATTCTTCTGACCAAGAGGTCGTTGAAACTAAACCATCATAAAGGAGAGGTCTCATTTCCCGGGGGCAGGGCAGACCTTTCCGATGCAACCAGGCTTGATACGGCTTTAAGAGAGCTTTATGAGGAGATAGGCATTCCCCAGCAAGAGGTGGATATTATAGGACTGCTGGATGACTATATTAGTATATCAAACTTTCATATAACCACCTTTCTTGCAAGAATTCCCTATTTCTGTCCTTACTCATATAACAGAGAAGAGATAGACGAGGTATATATAATTCCTCTAAGATGTTTTCTAAAAGAGCCAAGAAAGGAGATTTATAAAAGGGCTGATCTGGTAAGAGAAAATTATATCTTTGATGTTGATGGAGTCAGGATTTTTGGAGTCACGGCAAAGATTATTATGGATCTTACAGATATACTTAAGGAATCAGGCTTTATTGAAGAAAACAAGGATCTTATCTTTTAGCTCATCTTTGACTACAAATTTTCCTCGGGCAAATGATATAAGCTCTCCATTGGAATTTGAGATTTCAGCTCGTCCTTCGTATGTCCCTTCTGATATGGGCTTTACCACCCAACCTTCACATCTGATATTTTCTCCAGTTAACAGAGGTTTTAAAAAATTTATCTCCAGCTTTTTGGTGACCGTAATTAGCCCATTAAAATAAAAGGCATACCAGAGCACCTCGTCTATCAGAAGGCTTACAACTCCTCCATGGGCTACACCGTCAAAGCTCTGATATTTTTCTTCAACAACACAGTTCAGTATGGCTCTGTCCCCTCCCCGTTCAATCTTATAATGGAGCCCATCTTTATTATTTCTACCGCAGACAAAACAGCTTTCAGTGAAATAAAGCTCTTTCAGCATATAAGCCTCTTTTTAATCAGATGATTATACGGGTATAAATATGTTCACACAGGTACCCTCATTTTCTATACTTTCTATGGTCATAAACCCCTGATGACTTAATATAATACCATAGGCTGACGAAAGGCCAAGCCCTTTTCTATCAACACCTTTTGTGGAGAAAAAAGGCTCAAAAACCTTGTTTAGAATATGTTCTTCTATACCCTTTCCAGTATCAGAGATAGCTATCCTGATATATGAATCTTTTAGTTCTTCTCCAAAAAAGTGGGGATTAAATCTTATAATATCATTTTCATAGCCCTTAAGATCTCCTATCTTTTCTACAGAGATAGTTATAGTACCCGAATCCTGAATGGATTCCCTCGCATTTTCAAGAATATTTTTTATAGCTACAAAAAGTAGCTCTTTATCTGCCATAACCTCTGCATCTTCCTCTGGTAGTTTAATATAAAGAGAGATTTTATCTCCCACTAAATGTCTGAAATCATCCTTTAAGAGATTAATAAACTCATTGATTTTTATAGTGTTTTTAAAGACCATCTGTTTGCCGCTGTAAGAGAGAATGGCACTAACCAGCTGTGCCGCCTTGTTTGAAACCTTTAAAATGTTCTGAATATAACCATTAAGCTCCTTATTCCCAGATGATAGCGCCTCTGCAAGACTTGCATAGCCAATTATGGCAGTAAGCATATTATTAAACTGATGCGCAAAGCCAGCACCAAGCCGTCCTACGGTCTCCAGTTTTTTAAGCTGAGCTCTTTTCTCCTCAAGACTAATCTTTTCTGAGATATCAATAATAGAGATTATCTCAAACTCTTTATTATCTATAGTAAAACTGTTTTTGAAAAGCTCAACAGGGGTTTTTACCCCATATTTCTTTATAAAAAATGTGTGATCAATAGAGATGATCAGATTTTTTATATCCTCGTTTAAAAGTGCTTTTTTTGAATAGCCAAAGGTATCTATAAATGCTTTGTTTATATCCTGTATCTTTCCACTTTCCTTTTCACAGATTACAAGCGGTGCCGGATTATTAAAGAATATGATGCTGTAATAGTTAAGGAGAGACTTAAGATTAAGCTCTTTTTGATTTATATCTGCTATAAATCTTTCAATCTCTGAAGATAGCTCACCTATCTCATCCTGACGTTTTTTTAGAACAGGTAAAAATCCATTGGTTCTAAATTTTTTAATGGCATTATTCAGGTTAATGATTGGTGCAATATAATGCCTGACGTAGAAGATAGAAGCGCTTACTAAAAAAATTATTAAAAAAATTGATTTTATTATGAGTGTGCTGGAAAATTTTTTATATAATGATTTTTTATCATAGACTGTGATAATGTAGTACGCCTCGTTGGTTATTTCAATTATCTTGCTGATGTTATAAAAAAATGTTTTCCCGTTACTTTCAATCTCTCCAAAATTTTTCTTGTCAAACACATATTCCTGAAGGGGCTTTTTAAGAAATTTAAAATCACGGTCATCAAAGGAGGGAATAAGTTTCTTTTTCTCAAGAAGATTTTTAAAATTTCTATCATTGGAAGCCACAATCTCGCCTCTTTCTCTGAGAAGATAGAACTCATATCTTTTTCCATCTGTGAGCTCTTCAGATAAAAGATCTGAAAGGTCTTTTAACATAATATCCATGCCAATTATTAGCTTATAATCCTTTTTTTCAGAGAGATTAAGAGAAGCTGTAATCCCCACATCCCTTGTGGTTCTAAAAACATAGGGGTCAGAAAAGTTTATTTGATTATTTTTTTCTGCCAGTTTATACCATGGACGCTCTGTCGGATCGTAGTTATCAAAACGCTCTTCCTTTTTGATGAGATAGCCCGAATCGGAAAACTCAAACCATGTGACTACTCCGAACTT
>JBEQAF010000065.1:0-12551 GCA_041640455.1 bacterium | reverse complement strand
GGAGATATAGGGACATCTTTAGGAAGTCCAGAGGTTTTTGTTTCAAACTTTGAAAACCATATAAAATATATGGAGCCATTCCACAAAAGATATATGGCTTCAAAAAAGGCTATTAATGCATGGATAAATCTTGTTAAGGATCTTGATATCGAAACTATAGCCCCCCAGCATGGTACGGTAATGAAAGGCAGAGAGATTGTTTCTAAATTTTTTCAATGGTTTTCTAATTTAGAATGTGGAATTGATACTATAACCGATAGATATAATTTTTAGACTATGATTGACCTTAATGATATTTTGTATTCACTCTCAAAATCCATTGATATCATTCATAAAAATTTTGAGGATCATAGCAAACAGGTGGCTTTTTTAAGCCTCTGTTTTGTAAAAGCTTTAGATAGGGATAAGATTGATATCAATGAGCTTTTTAAAGCTTCCCTGCTTCATGATGTGGGAGCTATCTATCTTCAAACAAAGAATATCTCAGGTATTTTCGAGGAGAGACCAGAAGATATTAAAACCCATGAGCAGTATGGTTATAATCTACTAAAAAATTATGATTTTTTCAAAAAAACTGCCGAGATTGTTCTCTATCATCACAGAGATTATAACGAAGAGCTTAACAGCCCCTATACTCTGTATTCTCAGATAATCCACCTTGCAGACAGACTGGCAGTGCTTTTTGAATTTAATACAAAAAGTTTAAGTGACATTTCCCACGCAAAGATCAAGATTAATGAATATATAAAAACCAGCTCGTCTGGCAAGTTTAATCCCGATCTTATTGAGATTTTTTATGATGAAATATTTAATAAAAGCGATATCTGGTTTGCTCTTCACGAAAAATCTAAGATGAGTTATAAAAGTTTAGCTGAGATCTTTAATATTTCGCCTCTGAATGTTGATTTTAAAGATAGCATATTCTTATTTAAGTTTTTCGGAGAGGTAATAAACTCCCATTCAAGCTTTACAAAATATCATTCAGAAAGAGTTAGCAAGGTGGCAAACCTGATATGTAACGAGATAGAGTTTCCTGTAACTGAGACATTAAAAATTCAGGTAGCCGCATTTTTGCATGATCTTGGTAAGCTCTCAGTGCCCGTTGAAATACTGGATAAAAGAGGGGGGTTAACCGATGATGAGCATGATCTGATGAAGATGCATCCTCTTATGACTGCCAGTGTGCTAAAAGCTATAGACGCCTTTCAGGATGTGGTTATCTATGCATCCTATCATCATGAGTTTCTGGATGGTTCAGGGTATCCCTATGGCAAAAAAGATCGGGATATTCCTTTGGGAGCAAGGATTGTAAGCATAGCAGATCTGGCAGCCAGTTTTTTGGAGAATAGACCATATCGAGATGCCATGACTGTTGAGCAGGCAATAAATCTAATTGAAACCCTTGCGCATCACAATAAGATTGACAGAGATCTCGTACGATATCTTATTAAAAACTCATATATATTTGACCAGATTACTCATATTGATCAGCTAAGGATAGAAATATGATCCAAAAAGGAGATATTAACCTGCTTTTTTTTGAATGTGCTACCTACGGACAACTGCTTATTGATGAGAACTATAATATTTTTCGCATCACAGATAAGGGAGATCTTGCTTTTATACAGGATACAAACATATTGGATTATTTTGACGATGATTCATGTCGATCTTTGATAGAGGCGATGGATAAACTGGATGAAGAGTATATCAGTTTTAAAAATATCTATTTAACAGGTAAGAACGGCATCCCTTTTGAGGGTGTTATCTTAAAACATAATAATATTTTCAGACTTTTTATAAAAGACCTGTCTAAGAATGTTGAAGCCTGGCAGAAGCTGATGTTTTTTTACAGAAACTTTATTAATAATCCCAACCCCATGTTTATAACTGACATGCATGGCATAATCCTGGATGCCAATAAGGCTCTTTATGATCTTTATGGCTATACGGTTGAAGAGGTTATTGGCTCAAAGCCAAGCATTTTTAAGTCTTTCAGGCAGGCACCGTCAGAATACAAAAGGATGTGGGATTCGCTTCTGAACAAAGATATAGGCCAGTATAGAGGAAATATTTTTAACAGAAAGAAAGACGGCACAGAGGTGTTTGTAAATGTCTTTGTAAATACGGTTTTTGATTACAGAAAGAATATTATCGGATTCATTGCAACCCACTTTGAGTCTACCCATCAAAAAAATATTGAGCAGAAGGCTATTATTAGGGATCAGGAAGCAAATATACTTCATCGGGAGCTTTTGAATATTATCAGTATTGTCTCTCATGATATTAAGGGGCAGATTAACGGCATAATAAACTACCTTGAGATAATGGGGTTCAAAGAGCCAGAAAAGCAAAAAGAGTATCTTGAAAAAGCGAAAAATATAGCCCTATCTTTGAACCGTTTTGTATCCGATACATTAAGCATATCAAGGATTGAAAGGGGGATTAATAAACCCAATTTTTCCAGATGTCACATACTCGGTCTACTCAAAGAGTGTATATCCAATCTTTCCATCAACGCTGTAAGAAAAAATATAAAAATTATTCTAAATGAGAATGGAACAAACTATCCAGTAATATGTGATATTATTAAAACCGAAGAGATTTTCAACAATCTTATTGAGAATGCAATTAAATACACTGAAGAGGGGAAGGAGATAATTATAAACTTTACTGAAACCGATGAGCTTATTGAAATAGATTTTATAGACTCTGGGAAGGGGATAGATGAAAAAATAAGGGGAAAGATATTTGACCTTTTCTTTGTTGCAGATAGTAGAAAGGAGGGGTATGGGCTCGGTCTTTATATAGTTAAGAGCTATGCGGATCTTCAAAACTGGGAGATAGAGGTTAGTAATAGAGCCGATGCCACCGGGGCAGTTTTTAAACTTAAGATAAAAAAGGACTCAAATAAATCATTTGACAGCAGCATTGCGGTTATCTATGATCCGTCAATGGAGTATATATCAAGACTGGATAACCTGTTCAGGGAAAAGAATGTGATTACCTATAAGGTAAAAAATATCTATGAGCTTGAAAGGGTCTTTAACCTTGAAAACCCGGAGATTATAATGATAAATTACGAATTATTTGATGATAAGCTTAGAAGTTTTGTCAACCACGTTAACGGCAAGAAAAAGAAAGAGAACTATCTGATAGGATTTTCTGAGAACAAATTTGCAGACAGTGCCTTTGATTTCTGTTTATCAGCCGATGAGCTTGATAAATTTGATTTTAACAGGGTGTTTAAAGGGTGAAAAGTTATAAAATATTTATAATTGATGACGACGAATCCGTAATTGAAGTATTGAGCGAATATTTAGCTTTTTCAGATTTTCAGGTATATTCAAACACAGATCCGAAGAAGGCTCTTGAGGATGTGAGCGTAATAAAACCCGATGTTATTCTGTGTGATATCAACATGCCAGGTATGACAGGTCTGGATGTGTTAAAAAAAATCAGAGAAGACAAGAACTTATCAGATATAATTTTTATCCTGTTAACCTCACTGGATAAGGTTGATATTAAGGTGAAGGGGCTTGAAGCTGGAGCTGATGATTATATTACCAAGCCCTTTTCAAAAACCGAAGTACTCGCAAGGATCAGGACTATTATAAGAAGGGCGAGATCCTCTTCTGATACATTAAAAGGAGATCTGACAACCCTTACACTGGAAGAAGTTTTACAGATATTTGATATTAACAAAAAAAGCGGCATAATTAGATTTGAAGAGATTGATGGTGAGGTTCAGATAAAAGATGGTTCTTTTACTTTAATAAGATTTGGAGATATCTATGATTTTGATGCCCTGATCAGACTGCTTCTGCACAATTATGGCGGTTTTAGGATTACCTTTGTGAATAAAAATCTTGATGGCAGTCCGAAGGCAACGGTATCGGACTATTTATTTTCAGCCGTCACATATCTGGATGAGCTGAGAAAAAATCTTTCTCCAGATTTTAAAGAAACCGATAGAATATTAATAACTGATGAAGAGATGGCTAAATTCTTTGGGACTAAAGATATAACCCTTATAGATGCCTTATCTTTTATGAAAGGAGATTTAAAAGAGAATCTGGAGCTTTTAAAGGAAAAATTAAAAAATCAACAAATAAAAATAAAGGATTGATATGAAAAAGACCATTACTATCACAAGTCCAAAAGGTGGGGTTGGGAAAACTACCACAGCATTAAACTTAGGCTACTGTTTAAGTCTCTTAGGTAAAAAAGTGGTTGTCATTGACGGTGACCCGCAAGGCGGCATATCTATCTCGGTTAACTTAAGAAATGTGACAAACAAAGGTATTATTAACATTCTTAAAAAAGAAGCCAGGGCAAATGATATCATTACATTTACCAAGAATAAGAATTTTTCAATAATAGGCATAGGCAACCTTGAGTCTGAGGACTACAAACTACTTGATGACCGTGAGAATCAGGATATCATTAAAAGACTAATTATAAAACTAAAAGAGTATTTTGATTATGTTATTATAGATTCAGCTTACAGCGTAACAAATCTGCTATACACCTATCTTTCTGCAAGCGATTCGGTAATAATACCTGTAATACCAAAAATTGCTGCCATAAAAAGCCTTTCATCTCTGCTGAAAGTGCTTGAAAATGTTAAAATTACGGACAATCAGAGCCTTGAGATAGAAGGTATATTAATAACCATGTACAGGGGGACTGATAGCGAGAATAAGCTTTTGCTGGAGCTTAAACAGCTGTTTCCCAAGGAGATATTTTTTAAAAGTGTTATTCGTTACTCCGATGATTTTGAGATATCAAATCTGAAAGGTGTTCCTATTTTCCTTCTTAACAAAGAGTTTGATTTAAAAAAGGATTATTTTGATTTGGCATTGGAGCTTGCAGCAAGAGAAGAAAAAGGAGAAGGTGAAGACTATGCTGAACTATTTTGAGATAAAAGAGGCACAGGATATTTTTAAAAGGCTTGTAAAACCTTCGGAGCCTAAAAAGGAAGAGGTATTTGTTGTTACACCAAATATTGAGAGCCTTGAGCCGCTACCAGAGAAATACGATATCTCTGAAATTAAAAATATTGCCTATAAGGAAGACCGCCTTACGGAAATATTAAAAAAGACCTGCTTGAGGTCTGGAGCCAGCTGGGGTATGATAACAGATGCTTCTGGGCTGCCTGTAAGCTTTTATAACGTTGAAGAGCCTGACTATATCAGCGCTCTAACATCTATTTTTCTGGAATCTCTGGAAAAAGTGAGAAAGATCCCTCTTAATTTCAATATAGATTACCTTTCTGCAGAGGTAAATAGTCTTAACAAAATCGTCTTTAAAGTTCTGGAAAAAAATGATAAAAAATACATGCTGGTATATTTTATGCCTCTGAGCGTGGAGGAAAAAGAAGAGGTTCTCATATCGTCAAATATTATTCTGGATCAGCTTGATGAAAGATAGACCCATATTATTCAGCATAGATGATTCCGCTGATGATCTGATTTTTATAAAAGATATTCTTGGAGATGATTACGACCTCTTTACATTCACCCATGCCAGCGATGCCATGTTAGCCCTCGAGAAGGTGGATCCAGATCTTATTATATGCGATCTGAGAATGCCTGAGATTGATGGCTTCCTCTTTTTTAAAAACTATAGAGATTTCTTCCCGGAGAGAGATACACCGGTTCTTTTTCTTACATCTGTTGACGACCCGGCTACCATGACAGAGGCATACGACATGGGTGTTTATGATTATCTTGTTAAACCAATCAATCCTTCTGTGCTAAAAAGCAAGATAAGATCTGTTCTAAGCAGAATTAAAAAATCAGATAAGATAAGGATTCTGGAAGTTATCCCTGAAAATGTTAGTTTTGATAAGCTTACAGAGCTACTGAAATCAGAGCTTTATGATAAAAAGATTATTTTCAATGACAAAGATGAGCCCGAAATCTTAATTAAAGGAAAAGATGTGGGCAACCACATTATTGAAAAACTAAGAAATACAAAAAAACCATATTATATTCATTTTTTATCAAAAGAGCTTAGGGAGCTTGTAGCAGCGCCTGATAAGGTGAAAGCAGCCAGCACGGGTAAACTTTCTACCATCAAGGTAGGGAATGATCTTATTACCATTCAGACAGAGATGCGAAAGCATCCTTACGAAAGACTTGAAACTATTGCTACCTTTAAAGGGAGGGTTGTTCTTAAAAAAGAGACAAAACTAGATAACTCCATTGACCTTACAGCCCTTATCGAATCTCAACATAATTCCTCGGAAGAGGAGATAAAACTCAAACTTTCAAACCTGACTAAAGCACCACGTGCTGAAGAAAATTTTAGTGAGCTCTATGACCTTGGTCTTTCGAAATATCGGGAAGGGCTTTATGAAGAGGCGCTAATAGCCTGGGAAAAGGCAAAAAAGATCAAGCCCGATGATAAAGTTCTGGACGTAAATATTGATATTCTTAAAAAAAAGCTGGGTAAAACCGATAATTAGTCCCTGTCCAAAAAATGGGGGCATATCACGTATATGACACTTTAATTTAGTAAAATCATGTGACATTTTAAAATTATAACCACACAAGATAAAATTTTTTGTGGAAAAAGAAAAATCACTTATATAGACTATATCAAAAGAATAATAAATCGAATTCTTTAGCAGCTTCATGTAAATTTAAAATAATACAAATTATGGAATTTTTGAGCAGATATAAGGAAATTGTTTGTAATCAATACTTATCTTAGTTTTTTAAGGGGCTAAGTGAAAACTAAAATTTCGGCAATTATAATTACAAAAAATGAAGCGAAGAATATAGAAGATTGTCTTAAGTCTTTAAGCTTTGCTGATGAGATTGTGGTTGTAGATGATTTCAGTGAGGATGAAACGGAAGAGATATGTAAAAGGTATAATGCAAGGTTTATAAAAAATAGATTTACCGGGTTTAGAGATCAGAAAAGTTTTGCCATGAACAATACAGTAAATGACTGGGTGCTTGAGATTGATGCCGATGAAAGAGTATCTGATGCGATGAAAGATGCAATTAAAAGTCTTACCGAGATAGATTATAAAAATTTTGATGGTTTTGAGTTTAGAAGAAAAAATTACTTTCGTGGGAAGTGGCTTCGCTTTGGAGGGCAGTATCCTGACTTTAAGCTAAGACTTTACAATAAAAAAAGAGGAAGATGGTCTGAGAATAATATTCATGAAAGGTTTATAATAAACGGTAGCTCTAAAAAGATAGATGCAGATATTATTCATTATCAGGACGTAGATCTGAAAAGGCTTTTTTTAAAGACCTTAAGGTATAACCAGCTATCTGCTGAAGAGCTTTTTAAAAGTGGGAGGAGGGCGAGCTGGCATAATTACACAATTAGACCTTTATATACATTCCTTTACCGTTATTTTTTCAGATTAGGCATTTTAGACGGACTCGAAGGCTTTATAATTTCTGTAATGGGTGCTATAGGCACATTTGCAAAGTATATGTTTTTAAAGGAAATGGAGAGAAATGGGAATAGATATAGCTAAAGAGTTTGAGCTTGTGCAAAAGGAAGTTATTGAGACAATAACAAATTTTCATATTGAAAGAAGAGAAAAAAGAAATGTTCAAAAACCATTGGTTTCTCTCATTGTGCCATCATTTAATCAGGGAGTTTTTTTAGAAAGAACACTTATCTCTCTACTAAACCAGACATATCCAAATATTGAGTATATAATCATAGACGGCGGTTCTACAGATAATACAACACAGATTATAAAAAAGTATGAGAAATTTATAACCTACTGGGTAAGTGAAAAAGATAATGGTCAGTCAGATGCCATAAATAAGGGCTTAAGGGTAGCAAAAGGTAAATATGTTAACTGGATAGGTTCCGATGATATTCTTCTTCCCAGTGCAGTTGATGTTATGGTAGATGTTTTAGAAAAAGATAATAATGTTGGATTGGTTTATGGAGCTTGTGTTTTCATAGATGAGAATGACAAAATTTTGAAAAAATATTCTTTTCCAGATATGACCTTAGAGAATTTTTTGTATAAAAAACATTCTACTATTGCCCAGCCTTCCAGTCTTATGAGAATGGATCTGGTAAAAGAAGTAGGTTTTTTAGATACCAATCTCCATTACTGTATGGACTATGATCTGTGGATAAAATTGATAAAAAAATCCAGATTTGCAAATTTAGGTGAAAAAATCCTTTCGGGTTGTAGACTGCATAATTCTTCAAAAACAGTTGGTAGTTTTAATAAGATGGCGTTAGAGAAAATAAAAGTAAATAGGAGATACTCTGGTAACATCATAAATAAGGTAATATATAAAAACTATTGGTATATGTTTGAAAATTTTTTAAGGAGGTTTCGTAAGAAGAAAAGATGAAAATTTTATATGTAAATTGCTGTAAAGGTTGGGGTGGTGCGGAAGAAGTTATGATGGATTTAGCTATAGAAATGAGAAATATTGAAAAAAATATTTATATATTGGCAAAAAAAAATAGTATCGTTTCAAATAGATTTAAAAAAGAAAGCTTCATTGTCTATGAGATTGACCCAAAAAATGTTTTAAAATCTTTTATAGAGTTTCATAAGATCGCCAAGAGGGAGCAGTTTGATATAATTCATTGCCACAGAGTTTATGATTTGCCATATGTTTTTTTATTAAAAAAAAATAGTTTAATATTAACCCAGCATCATTACAATCTCAACAAATCACTTTATTACAAAATTTTGTATAATATTCCAGACATGATAATATGTGTTTCCAATTATGTTTTAGAAAGTTTGATTGGGATTCTGAATGATAATAAAAAAATGAGAGTAATCTACAATGGAGTTAAGATATTGCGAGAAAAAACCTACGAAAATTTTAAAAAATATAAAAACTTCACCCCAATATTAGTGTCAGTAGGTGCTTTTTACAAAAATCAGGAATTTATTATTGATATTACTTATGAGTTAAAAAAGAAATATCCTAAAATAGCCTTGCTCCTTGTAGGAAAGGACCAAAAGAATAAAGATAGAATTTTGAGCTACATTAATAAGAAAAATTTGATCGAAAACGTTTTCATTTTAGAAGATGTAGATAGGGAAAACATGCAGGATCTGTTATCAAAATGTGATATTTATGTTCATGCTTTTAAAAAAGAAGGATTGTCGCTGAGTTTGATAGAAAGTTTACTGTCAGGAACTCCAGCAGTTGTTTTTGACTCTGGGGGTGTTTCTGAGATTGTTAATAATGGTTTTAACGGCTTCAAAGTAAATAGTGAATATGAATTTATTGAAAAATTGAAGCTTTTAATTGAGGATAAGGATTTAAGAAAAAGACTTGGTCAAAATGCGATGGAAATTGAAAAAAGTTTAGTCTTTAAAAATATGATAGAACAATATAGAGAATTGTATCTTGAGCTAAAAAAAAATAATATTTAGATGTTTTTCAATTTACACTATGGTTGAAAAAGGT
Source organism: bacterium (assembly GCA_041640455.1). Lineage (GTDB taxonomy): Bacteria > CALINM01 > CALINM01 > CALINM01 > CALINM01 > JAOAGA01. The sequence goes on along the minus strand of JBEQAF010000065.1, from coordinate 3,120 downwards.
TGTTAAATAAACAAAACTAATTAATAATAGGCAAAGATTAGAGCAATAACTTAATTTGGTTTAAAGCTAATGAATATTTAAGAGAGATAAGTAACTTAAACATATTGATGTCTCTTTTTGACATGATTAATCTTAAATATGTCTTATGAATAATATCTTAATATTAAAACCCGGTGCCATTGGGGATCTGCTTCATTTAACACCTGTTATAAGGCAGATAAAGGCAAATTATCCTCAGGCAAAAATCTCTATTCTTGTTTCTTCGGAGGCTACAAAAAGCATTTTCGTGAATAATCCTCATGTTCATAAAATATTTGTCTATGAAAAGAAGGGAAGGCATAAAAAATTTTCTCATTTTATGGCTTTGTGCAGAGAAATTAAAGAAGAAGGGTTTGACATAGTTCTTAATTACCAGAGAAGCAATTTAAGACTCTGGTTCTTGGTTGCTTATCTTATGCCTAAAAAAATTTTAGTTTATCACAAGGATGAGTCAAAACATGCAGTTATAAATCACCTGGAAGCTGTAAAGGGATTAATTAATGTAGATTTTTCAGATCTAAATCTGGAGTTCAACCCTGGTGAAGAGGCAGAGAATTTTGCAAAAGATTTTTTTAAAAATCACAATCTCGATAATAAAATAGTTATTGCATTAAACCCTGGAGCAAGTCATAGGGTAAACAGGTGGCCTATAGAAAGTTTTAAAGAGCTTGCACAAATTATTGAAAATGAGTTAAAGGCTGTTAGCATAATCATTGGTGGAAAAGAGGATGTTGAGCTTGCATCAGAGATTATGAAAAATATCAAAGCAAATCCCGTTAATCTGGCAGGAAGGCTTAGTCTTCCTCAGCTTGGAGCCATACTAAAAAGATGTAAAGTTCTTATTACAGGTGATACAGGACCTATGCACATAGCTACTGCTGTAGGAACAAAGGTGGTTGCTCTTTTTGGCGCCGCCGATCCTGAGAGAACTGGACCGATTGGGCAAAAAAATATAGTTATCACAGCAAAAGATGTAAAATGTATTCCTTGCAAAAAAAGAAGCTGTCATAATAAAATTTACCTTCAATGCATGACTGAGATAAAGCCTCAAATGGTTTTTAAAAAGATTAAGGAGTTACTATGAAAAAACATTTTCTGACGGTTCTTTTTGTTTTGATTTTTTTTAGAATCGGTTTTGCCGAGACTTATATCCCCCTCTCAAGCGACATTTACAATCAACTGAGGAGATTGGAAGGATTAGGTTACATTAAAACGGGTCAGCTCACCACTCTTCCTTTATCCGTTTCAGAGGTAAAAAGACTTGTTAAAGAGGCAAAAGAGGAGGGAAAAAAAGATCAGGTTGCAGTAAATATCATAAAAAGGATAGAAAGGTATTTACCTGAAAAAGAGTTTGATATGTCGGCGGAGTTTGATTATAAATACTACGAAGATAGCTTTAGTATTTTAGCTAATAAAAATAACTATGGGATAAGATTAGAAGAGGGGAGTAATCTAAAGATTGGAGGGGAGTTTTTATATTCACCTAAGGAGTTCGGAGTTTTTGCATCTCCATATTTTTTAAGTAACGATAGTTATGAGAAAGTAAGTTTTGGTGAGCTTTATACAGTATTTAACTATAACAAAATTGAGTTTTCACTGGGTAAGCAGAACCAGTGGTGGGGCGGAGGACAGAACGGATCTATTCTACTTTCCAATAATGCAGAAGGGCTAAATGTATTTAAAATATCAAACAGCACACCCATTGAGTTTCTTGTCCCTTTTAGATTTAGTTTTTTCATAGCCAAACTTGAACATAATAGAACCGATGTGAAAAGTCCATACATAAACGGCATAAGACTCACCTTAAAGCCTTCCAGATATCTGGAGATAGGGCTATCAAAAACTGCATTGTACGGAGGTAGGGGAAGAAAAAACGACATTGGAACATTTTTAGACAGTCTGATTGGCAATAAGGAAAAAAATACTACTGATGACTTCAACAGAGAGCCCGGCGATCAGAGAGCTGGCTTTGATTTTAAGCTCCTTGTGCCCAATAGTATTCAGCCCTTTACATTTTACATTGAGGCGATAGCTGAGGATGTAAGTGATGATTTTCCTTACCCCTACAAATATGCCTTTATTTACAGTCTATACCTTCCTAAATTTTTGAATAATGATAAAATAGAGCTACTTATAGAGCACGCAGACACAGTTTTCAGACAGAAAAATTTGTGGTACAACCATCATATTTTTACTCAAGGGTATACCTATAATGGTGAGATTATAGGTCATTACATTGGCTCCGATGCAAAAGACTGGTTTGCAAAAATACGATACAATACAAATAGTGGTTATTTTGCTTTAAGCTATGAAAAGCTGAAAAAAACGCTGATAAATAAGGTTTATGAAGCCTATGGGATTGGTCTAAATCAAGATGTGATAGATCATCTTTCGCTAAATCTCGGTGCTATGTTTTTAAAGGAAGAGAAGGATAGGATGTTGGTAAGTGTCGGGGTAAGATATGAGTTTTAGCGCTTGATCTCCGCAAGATATTGGTCTTTTGTCTTGAAGGAGGGAATATCAATAATTATCCTTAAATTATAGCCCTCAAGCTCTTTTATGTTTCTTCCCCGCAAGACAGCTAAAACCCTTCCTTTTTCGTTAAGAATCCTATCAAGCTCATTGTTATCTTCTATCATCTCGGTGCAGATATTCAGGTAAAAGTTTATATCCTCTGCACCTCTTTTGTATGTATATAGCTTTTCTGCAGGGGAGATAAAATTTTTAGAAAGTTTGATTTTTTCTAAAATTTCACTTCTAAGTCCACCAACATTTAATAATAGTATCAAAGTTATGATAAAAAATTTCAAGCCGTTAATAGTAATGGTAACCCATTTTTTGAATAACCTGTTGGAGATAATAAGGAGAGCTGTAAAAATGGCTGAGATTATAAGGGCAGTTTTTACAGGAAACATAATATTTTCATAAAATTTACTACCCATTAAGGTAAAAGCTATCTCAACAATTAGCATTAAAATTAGCACATAATCCGAGAATGCTTTTCTTTCTTTAAGATTACTAAATGAGCTGGCTATTAGAATTGATAAAGCCGGATAGATAATAATTATGTAATGATGGAGT
>JBEQAF010000064.1:4930-12641 GCA_041640455.1 bacterium | reverse complement strand
AACATCTCTGTCATATATGTCCTTAAAGCCTCTGACCGCTTGAATCATTTTTTACAATCCTTTCTGAATGATATACCACATTCCTTGTGGTCTCTTTTCCTCTGTACATGGCTCTGTCCGCAAGCTCGAGGAGCTCTGATTTACTGGTAGCATTAACCGGATAGGTGGCTATGCCGATGGAGGCTGTAATTTTAATATTCTTTCCATCATCCTTTAAAAACTCGGTCTCCTCAATCTTTTTCCTGATTCTTTCGGCTACCTTCATGGCAAGATCTGGATCTGTCTCTGTGCAGATAACAACAAACTCATCGCCACCATAGCGGGTAACTATATCTATACTTCTCACACACTTTTTTATCTCCTTTGCTATCTCTATGAGAAGCTTGCTACCTGTAAGATGACCGTAGGTATCATTTATGTTTTTAAAGTAATCAAGATCCAGAAAGAGAACCGATAAAAAGGTTCCAAATCTTTCGGCTCTTTTTATCTCATTATCCAGCGCCACATGCAGGTATCTAATATTATAAACCTTAGTAAGCTCATCTATAAAAGCCATCTCCTGAGCATTTAGATATCTCAAAGAGTTTTCTATGGCAAGACTTATCTGATCCCTAATAAAAGGCAGAAAATCTTTTTTGTTTTCCGCCATATCATCAAGAAAACAGAATATTAAGCCCTTTGAACTGTTGGATACCACAATAGGCATGGTTATCAGACAGCTGCCATTAAAGATCTCAAACACATTTAGTTCCTTCAGGTAAAATATGTTTATATCTCCATCTATAACCTGATCGGGCTTGTAACAGACCTTATTATTAATAAAGCTAAAAAAGCTTTCCTTAGCCTTTGCGAGCTCCGCTCTTTCAAATCCTGAAAAGGCTTTTATCTCATAATCGCTGGTAATATCAGAGGTTATAATAGCCACCTTGGGGCGGGAAAATATATTTTCAAAAAGGATCAGAATATTGTCATAAACTTTAGAGAGCTCAAGATTGCTTGTGAGCATCTTGCCCAGCTCATAAATGTTTAAAAACTCCTTAAGCTTTCTGTTTTCCTCAATAATTTTGCGCTCTTTCAGACATTTTAGCACCGTAAACTTAAACTCATCGGGGCTGAAGGGCTTCTTTATATAATCAAAGATCCCCTTTCTCATAAGGGTGATAACCGATTCCACTGTGCCAAATGCACTGATTATAATCACATCCACATCGGGGCTTTTCTTTTTTATCTGCTCCATTACCCTATCTCCATTACCATCAGGCAGAACCAGGTCAAGTATAAGTATATCTAACTTTCTTGAATCGCCTATCTCAATGGCTTCTTTACAGGATGTGGCAAGCATAAGCTCTGCATCTACATCAATCAACATGTCAACGCATTGCTCCAGAAAAAGCCTGTCATCATCCACTACCAGTATATTTGGTTTCATTTCACATCCCCCTATTTCACAGGAAAGGCTATAAAGTCTCTAATATCTCCTTTCCTGATACCGTTTTTCCTTAGAAACCTGAAAAACTCATCTTTGCTCATCACCGGGCTGACACAGATATCCTCTTTCTCAAAAAGCTCCACAAAATAATCCCTTTCACGAGTGCTGAATGCCTCTTTAAGCCTTTTAAAATAAAACCTCTTCTTTTTACCTAGCAATACATCATCATGGGCTTCTATCTTTAAAATCTGTAGAAGTCGTCTCGCAAATTTATCTTCAAGGCAGCCCAGCGCAAACATCTTGCCATCTTTACAGCGATATATGTTATAAAAAGGGTTCCCGCCAGATAACAGCCCCTTCTCTATCTCACCCTCTTTTTCTGAAAAGTAGAAAAAGGGCATAAAGGATAGAAGGGAAGAAAACAATGAAAGGTCTATTTCCCCACCAGCTTTTTCAATATACCTTCTGTTTAACATTAGCAGAGAGGCAATGATTGCCCAGAGAGCACCAGACATATCGGCAACTTGTAAAGGCAATGGCTTTGTAAAACGCTGAAATCTGTTCAGCTCCTCTAATATACCCGACAAAGCAAGAAAATTCAGATCGTGCCCTGCTTTTTCTCTTATTGACATCTCCTTTGGATAGCCATATAGATTTATATAAATTACCTTTTTGTTAATGGCTGATATATCTTTGTAACCAAGTCCCAGCTTATCAAGAAAGCCTCTTCTAAATCCGTTTAATACCAGATCTGAACTCAGCAATAGCTCTTTCACTTCATTTATATGATTCTGGTCTTTAAGATTTTTGTAAATAATTTTTTTATCTTTATTAAGTGCTTTGTATGCACTGTTGTCAATGTTTTTAAGCGGATCACCTGTTCCGGGCATCTCTACCTTAAATACATTAGCCCCAATTTTTGCCATAAAGGCGCCTGCATAGGGAAGAGGGAGATACATAGCAAGCTCTACAACTGATAGATTTTTTAAGATATCCATCTTACCCTATCAGCTTTTTAATGGCATTTTTCAGCTCTGTAAGATCATGGCTTTTAACAATGTAATTATCGGATGCCCAGCTGGTAAAATCCTGTTTAAACTCCTCAAAGGCTGTGCATAAAATAACCGGTATATGCCTGTCTTTAAATATGTTTCTTATCTCCTGAAGAGTTTCCAGACCGCTCATACCTGGCATCTTTATATCCAGCGTCACAAGGTCAAAGGCTTCTTTTTTCAGTATCTCCAGAGCTTCCTCACCGCTTGATGCTGTGTTTACCTCATAACCTTCTTCTTCCAGCCCGAGTTTAAAAAGGATTCTGATGTTTTCTTCGTCATCTACCACCAGTATCTTTTTTTTATCCATTAGCTACCTCCTGATCCTTTTGTTTTAAAGGAATTTTTACAGTAAATCTTGCTCCTTTAGGTATTCTGTTTTCTGCGATAATCTCACCGCCATATTCCTTTACAGATTTATAGGTTGCGGAAAGTCCGATGCCTATACCATCAAACTTTGTGGTAAAAAAGGGGTCAAAAATATGGGGAAGCACATCTTCTTTAAATCCATGTCCATCATCTTCAACAATTAATGTAAAATAATCTTCATCTTTTGTAAGGGTTATATCAATGTTTCCGCTTTCGGTGACAGCTTCGAAAGCATTTTTGATAATATTACTGAAGATGACGCTAAAATCCAGTTTCTGTCCTTCAGCTATCACCTCTTCTGGGGGCAAGTGCAGCCTTATATTTACCTTCTCCTTTCCAATAACCAACAGATCATCAATCAGCTCACAGATAAGCTCTTTAACATTAACAAACACCTTAACATTACCTTTTGTTTTAGTCAGTAAAATAAAATCCTTAAAAAGTCTATCCATTCTGGATGTCTGGATAAATATCTTTTCTGCAAGCTCTCTTACATAATCATCCTGAGCTCTCTGTTTAATCAGGTTTGAAAAACCACCTATGGCTGTTATGGGATTTCTAATCTCATGGGCAAGCACCGATAGCATCTCTCCCACTGCCGCCAGCTTTTCTTTCACCAGTATCTCCTGCTGGGCTATCTTTAACATATTGTTTGTCTCTTTTAAATCACTTAATAGTTTTGAATTTTCAATGGCAAGAGACACCTGAGAGGCAAATATGTCAAGCAGTTTAATATATCGCTCATCTATAGGCTTATCTGTAAACTTATTATCCACATATATTACACCAAGAATACTATCTTTACCTATAAGCGGTATCATGGCGTACTCTTTTACATTAAGCTTTTCTTTAATCTCATCAGCCTCTCCGGGGCGTGAATGATATAGCTTCCCCGATTTAATTGCATTACGTATTTTCTCCGAACTGCTGATATCAAATCTCAAGGACTTGATTTTTTCATTAAAGGATGAAGTATCATACTCAGTAAATTTTGAAAATTCCTGAATCCATTTTATGGAGCTCACATCCTTGGGCAACCTCTTCCATGCAGCAAGGGTCTCCTCAAGTGTTTCGCAACCTACACCAAGCATCCCCTGAATCACATTGGTATTAAAATTATAGGTAAAGATAGCTGCCCTGTTAAACCCGATAGCCTCTCCAAAAGTCAATGCGGTAAGTATAATGTATAAAAGCTCATCAAGCCTGCGGGGTTGCATTATGACCTTGTTAATCTCTGTAATTATGGTCATGTCTCTTAGATTTGCATTTACTATTTCTGAAAGTTTCCTTTCCCTATCCAGCGCATCAGCATAGGAGATGATGGGAGATATAAGACTGCCTATAACCTCAAGAAATATCTTATCCTCTTCCGTAAAGGGCTCTATGTTAATCTTATCATAAACGCTCAGAGTTCCTATGACCTCTTTCTCAAAGCATAGGGGGACACATATCAATGAACCGATGTTAAGGGTAGTATTAAGAAGCTCCTTTGATGCCTCTGTATTTGGTATTACCAGAACAGGGTTTCCGCTTTCCCATACCTGTCCCGAAATGCCACTACCTTTTTTGACACCAAATCTTCTGATATTTACTGATTCAAGTCCATACTCAGCAGCAACCTCGAGCAGGTTGGTGTTTTTGTTCACAAGTCTAATTACCGTACCCCTGCATTCAAGAGCCTTCGTTACATATTCCACCACCACTTTTAAAATCTGATTTAGATTTAAAAAGTTGGAGACCAGCTGGGAGAGCATTTTAAGGGTAAGTAGCTCATTCTGTCTTTTCTTGAGATCGAAATAAACATTAAGATTTCTTACAAGACATATTAACTCAAGCTGGATAAAGGTCTTTATCTCCTGCTCAATATCATCTTGACTTTGATAGATTATCTTTCCCAGCTCCATTATATCGTCCTGGACAGTAAGTATTCTATAATGGTTTTGATCCAACAAAATCTCTGTCTTAGTTTCATCTTTAAGCAGGTCTTTTATATGTCTCGCATCGTCTTCTTTAAGATCCATATTCCCGGTTAATCGTTTCATCTCTCCTGTCTTTGAGTTTATAAAAAAAGCAGAAAAAACCCCTTTTTTAGCAAGAAAATCACCTATAAGATAAAACTTTCTCTCAAAATCTATGTAGCTATGAAAGCTTTTTAAAAAATCCAGTATATCGGAGATTTTAAGCCTATCCATTTAAAACTCTTCTGTATAAATCAAAATATTTTTTTGCCGACACATCCCAGGAAAAATCAAGCCCCATACACTTTTTTCTAAGACTGCATAAATAACGGGGCTTTTTATAAATCTCGAGAGCCCTTGAGATAGATTTTATGAGCTCTTCTTCCGAATAGGCATCAAACTTTATTCCATAGCCTTCCTTCTCGCTAATATCAATAACTGTATTGTCCAATCCGCCTGATTTACGAACTATTGGTATTGTGCCGTATCTCATACTTATCATCTGATTAAGCCCACAGGGCTCATACTTTGAAGGCATAAGGAAAAAATCTGTTCCTGCCTCTATTTTATGAGCCAGCTCATTGTTAAACTCAAAGAAACAGGCAAGCCTGCCCTTATACTTTTCTGAAAGATTTTTAAGGGCATCTTCATATCTCCTTTCACCAGAACCGAGAATTACAAAGCTTAGCTCTTTTTCGAATATTTTGTCGAAGGCAGGGATAAGAATATCAAAACCCTTCTGATTTGCCAGACGGGAAATCATCCCTATGAGAGGAGTTTTTAAATCTACTTCAAGTTTGCAGTGGCTTATTAGATCTTTTTTACAGACCAGCTTGCCCTGAGCAACAGTTTTGGCAGAGTATTTTTTTACAATATACCTGTCTGTCTGGGGGTTCCATTCATCGTAATCTATACCGTTTAAAATGCCGTATAATCTGTCTTTCACATCTCTCAATACACCGTCCAGTCCGAAACCAAACTCTTCGGTAAGTATCTCTTTTGCATAGGTGGGGCTCACAGTGGTTAACGCATCGGCAGAGTATATTCCGCCTTTGAGAAAATTAATCTTTCCCCAGAACTCCAGCATTCGGGGGTTATAATATTCCCAGCTAAGATTTGTAAGATGCATGTCATAATGGGGGAAAAGCCCCTGATATCCAAGATTATGAATGGTTAGAATGGTCTTTCCCTTAAAGTGGTAAATAGACTTTGCATACAAAGCCGCCATAGCTGTCTGCCAGTCGTTTAGATGAATAAGGTCATAGCCGTTTTTTATGGCAAACTCGACGATAACTCTTGAGAAAAAGATAAACCTCTCCGAATTATCCAGATAGTCACCGTTTTTGGTAGTATAAAGCTCATCTCTATCAAAATATTTCTTACAGTCCACAAAATATACCCTTAAATCTTTCAAACTACCTTCCAGTATCCGTGCATCTGAAGTATGGGTGGCAATATTGATGGAAAATATCTCATCCCTATTTTTCAGGCTGTATTTTTCTGCTATACCTTTATATAGTGGAGTTATGATGTCAACAGAAACTCCAAGCCTTTTAAGAGCCAGCGGCAGTGAATAGCTCACATCGGCAAGTCCGCCGGTCTTTGAAAAAGGGAATACCTCCGAAGACGCAAAGAGTACCTTCATTTTATTTAAAGCTCCCTGAGATACCTGGCGGCTTCTTCAGGCGGTGTGGGATTTATATAAAAGCCTGAACCCCATTCAAAACCAGCCACCTTTGTTAGCTTTGGGATTATCTCAAAATGCCAGTGATAATAGTTATTGTGAATATCTGTGAATGGCACAGTGTGAAGAACAAAATTATAGTCCGGCTCTTCAAGAACTGCATCAAGCCTCTGAAGCACTGACTGAAATATTATGCTAAGATTTTCAATTTTCTCATCACTTATATACTCATAGGCTGCCTCATGCTTTTTAGGCAGAACCCATAATTCAAACGGGAATCTGGGCGCATAGGGACAGAAGGCTATAAAATCATTATTTTCAGCCACAACCCTTACCTTCTGTTGAATCTCCTGCCTTACTATGTCGCAGATAAGACATCTCTCTTTAAAATTGTAATATCTGCTGCAGTTTTCCAGCTCCTCCAGGACACGCTTTGGGACTATGGGCAGCGCAATAAGCTGTGAGTGTGAATGGGATAGAGAGGCTCCAGCCTGTTCTCCATGGTTTTTAAAGACGATAACATATCTAAACCTTATATCTTTTTTCAGATCAGCCATCCGCTCCCTGTATGCGATCAGCACATCCTTAAATCTGTCTCTATTCATGGTTGACAGGGTCTCTTCATGATTGGGCGTCTCGATAATAACCTCGTGTGCTCCAACGCCGTTCATTTTATCATAAAGCCCTTCACCCTCTTTGTTCAAATCTCCCTCAATCCTTAAAGCAGGAAACTTGTTCGGCACAACCCTCAATGTCCAGTTAGGTGCGTTTTTTGGGGTACCCGCTGGTCTTACTGCATAAATCTCATTGGGTGTTATCTGTTCATTTCCGTAATCGAAGGGGCAGAAAGCGGTGTGTTTTTTTTCAACCTTCTGGGGAATAAAGCTCCTCGGTCTCTGAGCCCTTTCTGAAGATATTATTACCCATCTATTTGCAATTGGATCTTTTCTCAGCTCCGGCATCTGCTAACCTCCTTAAACAAATTATATCTTTAAATCAGGTCAAATCAAAATCTGTGGCTATTTTACTTTTAAGAATTCCTTGAAAGGCAAATAATCTCCGAGCCTGTGAACCTTTATAACATTTGTCCTGCCTCTCTCAATTACCGGTAGTCCCATAGTCATAATAGCGAGATCTCCTTCCTTAAATCCGTTTTCAAGTAGCGCCTTCTCCATTTCATACATAAGCTCATCGGTGCTTTCACTTTTTTTAATTAATA
>JBEQAF010000064.1:0-4920 GCA_041640455.1 bacterium | reverse complement strand
TGAATTAAGAGCGGTGATACGCAAAAATAAATACAGCATCTTCTAAGTGTCTTTATATTATAGGAAGCGGCAATGACAGCCCTTTCATATCTAAATTTGGAAAGAATGGAAACGGTCTGACCTGATGCAGTAAAGGATATGATAGCCTTTGCCTTAAGGGTATTTGCACAGATGAAAGAGGAAAATGCCACTGTGGAGGTAACATCATTTTTTAAAAATCTGTAATCTTTAAGATCAAAGCTGGTGGCAATCTTAAGATTTTTCTCTGTCTCTATAGAAACCCTGTCGAGAATCTGCAAAGATTCGAGCGGATATCTGCCAAAAGCAGTTTCACCAGAGAGCATAAGGGCATCGCAACCATCAAAGATGGCATTGGCTATATCTGATACCTCTGCCCTTGTGGGTTCAGGCTTTTCCACCATGGTTTCCAGTATCTGAGTAGCTACGATAGAGAATTTACCCTTGCTTCTACAAAGATCAATTATCTTTTTTTGAATAATCGGCACCTTTTCGAGAGATAGCTCTATTCCCAGATCACCTCTTGCAACCATAACCCCGTCACAGACATCTATTACATCATCCAGTAGTTTTACTACCTCAGGTCTTTCAATCTTGGCTATTACACCTGCAGTTATATTCCTTTTTTCAAGCTCTCTTTTTAAAATTTCAATATCTTCAACCTTTCTGACAAAGGAGAGTGCTATAAAATCGGGATCAAAAGAAGAGATGGCATCCAGATCCTTTAGATCCTTTTCTGTTAAAGAAGGCAAGGGTAGCTGAGTATCAGGGAAATTAACCCCCTTATTCTTAAGAATCTCCCCCTCAGTGACTGCTTCAAGCAGAGCCTTGTCTGCATCTTTTGATATCACCCTAAATCTTATCTTACCATCGTCTATATATACCCGATCACCTGTTTTCAGGTAATCAATAATATCAGGAAAGTTTAGGGCTAAATATCTTTCTGTCATGCCTGATTGCCCTTTTGATAAAAAAATCCTGTTTCTTTTCTTTATCTCTACAGGCTCTTCTACATTGCTTACCCTGATTTTGGGACCCGAAAGGTCAAAAAGGATAGGAATATATTTTTTCAGTTTAAGCTCAAGCCCTCTGATTTTACTGACTATGTTTCTATATTCTTCAATATTACCGTGAGAAAGGTTGATTCTTACACAGTCAAAGATACGAGCCATCTCTTCAAGATTAGGATAATCTATTTTTCCTGATAGAGTGGCTATTACCTTAGTTTTTCTCATTTAGTTTCTTTTTCCTCTTGCTCGGTCTTACAGTCTATGCAAAGATTCGTGACAGGTCTTGCAAGAAGCCTTTCAAAAGGGATCTCAGCTCCACATTCATCACAGATTCCGTAATCGCCGGCATCAATTCTTTTAAGGGTCTCTTCTATTTTTTGGAGTAGCTTAGACTCGCGATTCTTAATTTTAAGCAGAACTGTTCGGTCTTCTTCATAGCTTGCCCTGTCGGTAGGGTCAGAAAAGGTTCTGTCATCCAGCTCCTTGGCTATCTCCTTAACCGCCTGTTGCTGAGACTCCAGTATCTCATTTTTCCAGTTTATAAGTATTTCTCTTATCCTATCAAGCTCTTCCTTTTTCATAAAAAACCCCTGAAATTAAATTAATTTATAAATTATATTTTATTTTTTCAAAATGTAAAAGTTTATCTTTCGGCATGATTGGCATTTTTCTTTGTTAAAGCTTAATTTTACTTTTCATAATTTGATATAATTTTTAAAAGAATATGATAAAAAAGGTTTGGAGCTATACACTCATAATATTTCTTGGCTTTATATGCAGTCTCAATAATCCTTGCAAGGTCTTATCAAAGGATATTTTTCTGCCAGAGCCAGATAGAGTAAAAGTTGAAAACTGGATAGATAATCTGGAAATCCCATGGTCATTGATATTTCTACCCGATGGAAGAGCGCTTGTGAGTGAAAGACCGGGGCGAATAAGAATTATAAAAGGTAACAGGTTATTAAATGAACCCTATATGCTTATTCCAGTTCATCATGCGGGAGAAGGCGGGCTCATGGGGCTTGCCGTTCACCCTGAATTCCCAGCTAAACCATATATTTATGCCATGCACACTTACAAAAGAGATGGAGAGACTTACAACAGAGTTATAAGGTTAAAAGATCAAGGAGATAAGGGGGTATTTGACAGGGTTATTATTGATAATATACCCGGAGGCAGATTTCACAACGGCGGGAGGATAGCCTTCGGTCCTGATGGTATGCTTTATATAGCAACCGGAGAGATATTCGAATCAGACCTTGCTCAGGATATTAAATCTCTGGGTGGCAAGATATTAAGAGTTACACCGGACGGAGTTATCCCCTTAGATAACCCTTTTAAGAACTCTCCTGTATATTCATACGGACATAGAAACCCGCAGGGGCTTGCATGGCATCCCGAAACAGGTGATCTTTTTGCTTCCGAACATGGACCTTCGGGAGAATTTTTAAGATTCGGTAACGATGAGATAAACCTGATAAAAAAAGGGAAAAATTACGGCTGGCCTGTGATAATCGGCAAGTCCAAAAACTCATCCTATGAAAACCCTCTGGTTCTCTGGAAAAAAACTACTCCTCCATCAGGCATGACCTTTTATAAATCTGATTTTATGAAAAGCTTTAAGGGAGATCTATTTGTAGCCACCCTAAAAGGCGAGGCATTAATCAGAATAAAGCTAAAAAGACAGGGAGAGTCATACAAAGTCTTGATGACCGAGAGATGGTTTGCAAGAGATTATAATACTGGTCTTTTCGGAAGAATCAGAGATGTAGTGGAAGGACCTGACGGAGCCTTGTATTTCTTAACAAATAACAGAGACGGTAGAGGTACACCCCGCACAGCTGATGACAAAATTTTTCGGATAGTACCAAAAAATTAAATCCCATTATTTTTAAGAAAGTCTGCTTTTGTAATCCTCATAGCCAAATCTTCTGATATGACTTATACCCTGTTTATTAAATAAAATCAGATCTGGTAACTTTATACCATTAAAGGTAGTATTTTTTACAAAGGAGTATAATGCCATATCAAGGAAAACAATCCTGTCCCCCCTTTTCAACGGCTCTGGGAATGAATAATCTCCTATCACATCGCCGGCAAGACAGGAAATACCGCCGAGCCTGTATCGGTAAGGGAACTCATCGGGCTGTCCTGCGCCTATAATATTTGGTCTGTATGGCATAGCAAGCACATCGGGCATATGGGTCTCTGCTGAGGTATCCAGGATGGCTATCTCCATACCGTTATAGACTATATCAAGCACTGTGGAAACCAGAACCCCGGCATTAAGAACCACTGCCTCTCCGGGCTCCAGATAAACTTTTATCCCATCATATCTTTCTCTAAATCTGTTTATGATTTCCATTAAAAGATTTAGATCGTAGTCCTTTCTCGTAATATGATGACCGCCACCAAAATTAACCCATTTTACTTTATTAAGATATCTGCCAAATCTTTTTTCAAAAGATTCTATCACACGGTAAAGCACATCAGAGTTTTGCTCACAGAGGGCATGAAAATGAACCCCATCAAGCATCTGCATTTCAATCTTTTCAAAATCCTCAGGATGCACTCCAAACCTGGAACCTGGAAGGCAGGGATTATAAAGATCTACAGCCACCTCCGAATGTCCCGGATTTACCCTTATGCCTATCTGAATACTACTTTTGAGCTCCTTTGCATATTTTGCATATCTATTAAACTGCCAGGAAGAGTTAAAAATAAGGTAATCAGAGTATTTTACAGCCTCTCTTAAATCTTCCAGTGAATATGCGGGAGCAAAGGTGTGAACCTCCTTTTTAAACTCTTCAAATCCCAGCCTTGCCTCAATTGGACCACTGGCACAAACACCTTTCAGGTATTTTCTTATAACAGGAAAGGCAGACCACATGGCAAATGCTTTAAGGGCTAATAGTACCGAGGCTCCTGTTTTTTGCTGAACCTGATCAATAATCTCACAGTTTCTCTCAATAACATCCTCGCTTACTAAATAGCAGGGAGTAGGAACCTGATCGGTCAGCTCTTTCGGAAAATCTGATAAAAATTCATAAAAATATGCCATGATTAGTCAGGCAGTTTCCCTTTAAAATCTTCAATCTTCCAGGGTAAGCCGTATCTGTTCAGCGCCTCCATAAAAGGATCAGGATCAAGCTGTTCCATATTATATACGCCCTTTCCACTCCATACTCCTGTAAGGATAAGCATTGCTCCTATCATTGCTGGCACACCTGTTGTATAGGATATTGCCTGTGCTTTTAACTCCCTGTAAGCCTCCTCATGGTCGCAGACGTTGTATATATAAATCTTTTTTCTCTTCCCTTCTTTTAAACCCTCAATTATACAGCCTATTACAGTTTTGCCTTTATAGTTCTCTCCCAGGCTTGCTGGATCCGGTAGCAAAGCCTTTAAGAATTTGAGCGGTACAATCTTTTTCCCCTCATACTCAACCTCATCTATGCGGGTCATACCTACATTTTTCAGCACCTTTAAATGATTAATATAGTTTTGAGAAAAGGTCATCCAGAATCTGATCCTTTTTAATCCTTTAATATTCTTTATTAAAGATTCCAGCTCTTCATGATACAGCAAATAGCTTTCCCTGGGTCCCACAACGGGATAATCAAAGGTAAAATGAACCGAGTTTTCGTCAAGAATCGGTGGTGTTTCAATAAACCTTCCATCTGCCCAGTGTCTCACAATCTGGGTTACCTCTCTGATATTTATCTCGGGATTAAAGTTTGTAGCAAATGGATGATTGTGAGAACCAGCATTGCAGTCAAGTATATCAATGTACTCTATGGTATCAAAAAGATGTTTCTGGGCATAAGCGCAGAACACATTGGTCACGCCAGGATCAAAACCGCAACCTAAAAGTCCCATTATCCCCCTCTTT
>JBEQAF010000063.1:2594-12724 GCA_041640455.1 bacterium | reverse complement strand
GCCTCAATGGCTTTTAACATAGCCATAGCAGCCATTCCGCTGGTATAATGGGAATGAACATTTATGGGAACCTTAATATTCTCTTTCAATGCCTTTACCAGATCATAGGCATCGTAAGGTGAAAGGATGCCTGACATATCTTTAATACATATACTGTCAGCACCCATGTCCACATAGGTCTTTGCCTTCTTGACATAATAATCAATGTTAAAGACCTCACCACCAAGCTTTCTTTCTGTCAGTGTGTATGACAGCGCACCTTGAACATGCTTTTTAAGTTTTTTAATAACCTTGAAGGGAAACTCAAGATTTCTTTCATCATTCAAAGCATCAAAAACCCTAAAAATATCAATACCTACCTCTGCAGCCTTTGTTATAAAAGCTTCAGCCACATCATCAGCATAGTTTCTATATCCAACAAGATTCTGTCCTCTCAGAAGCATCTGAAAGGGCGTATTCTTAATATATTTTTTTAATATTCTCGGTCTCTCCCAGGGATCTTCTCCTAAAAATCTGTGCATCACATCAAAGGTCGCCCCGCCCCATATCTCTATGGAATAAAAGCCCACCTTATCAAGCTCTTCGGCAATGGGAATTATATCTTCAGTTCTCATCCTTGTTGCAAACAGAGACTGATGTCCATCTCTGAAGGTTAAATCTACAATTTTTACTGGATTTTTCGTTTTTTTTGCCATAAGTTCCCCCTAATTATTTAAATAATCTCTGCTGACATTGATTTCTAACTAACATGGCGTTAACCCTCCCAAACCTTACCCAGGGGCTTTCACCTTTTTCAGCTTTTGGCATCTGTGGTATATACAAACTACCCTCTTGTTCCTCTTCCATATATAAATTTACAGCCGCCATAACCGCCGCAATCTTTTTCTTATCAAAAGCCATTATCGCCTCCTATTTTTCAAGAATAACAGCAATTATCTTTGCTTCCTCATCATAGGGGTTTAAAACCCTGTGTTTTGATGATGAGTCAAAATATATGGAATCCCCCTCTGATAGGCTGATCTTCTCTTTCTCTATCAGTACAAGTATTTTACCTTCTAAAACCATCACAAACTCCTCTCCCTCGTGGCTGTACATGCTTTCTTCATCAAGTGTCTTGGGCTCAAGGGTAATTAAAAAGGGCTCCATTCTTTTATCGGGAAATTCGGATGCAAGAGCCTGATAAATGTAGCCATGTCTTTTTCCGCTCTTGGAGATAACCCTGTCAATTCTCCTACCCTCATTTTTACGGCACACCGTATATTTGGCAGGTTCTACCTCGTCCTCAAAAAAATATCCGATTCTAACTTTAAAAAAGCCCGCCAGCTTTGCAAGCGTCGCAATGGGGGGAGATATATTGTTATTTTCTATCTGCGAAATCAGGGCTGGAGAAAAACCTGTCTCTTTTGCAACCTGCTTCAGAGTTAGTCCTTCCTTTAATCTTAGTTCCTTAATCTTTTTGCCTATATCAAAAGGGATATCTTCCATAGGTGTTTTTAATTTACCTGACTTTTATTAAAGTGTCAATGAATATTTTAATATGGATAAAACAATTTTATCTTTAATAAAAATTCATTTTTGATAGGCAATTAATATAAGAGGTTACCTGCTTTTTACGGGAACATTCAGCTTGAACATGATCCCCTTTTTCTTGATCTTTTCAAGAAAGTCCTCGTCTTTCATTTTGCTATCGGGCAGTTCCATAAAAAAGGAGCTGGTCTCTTTTCTTGTCTCAAGTTTAAACCTTGGAACGATATTATTTTCTGTCTTTTTATGATTTTGTAAGTTAACCAGTTCATTGTAGTTGCTTTTTTTGTCAAAAATTATGGTTGAGTAATCCATGAATATGGAAATCCCCTTTTTCTCAATTTCAACAAGCTTCATTGTTGCCTTGAAATCAATAAGTATATTGGGAATATTTATCTTCTGCCTATGAATAGTCATCTGGCTACGACTTTCTCCCCTATGAAATGAGTCAACCTCAATAAAGTTACCATCTTTAAGAATAATCTTCATGCCCACAAGAAGAAAAAATAGATAAATTAAAAAAATAGATTTTATAACAGACATATATCCATAGCCTCGTCAAGTCTTTCAAGTTCAAATACCTGCTGGTATGTCTGCCTTGTCCCTCTATATCTGGGCATATATATCTTTTTGAAGTTTAGATTGCAAGCTTCTCTCAATCTCGTCTCGAGATTGCTCACCATCCTTATCTCGCCCAGAAGACCAATCTCACCTATAAACACAGCCTGACTGTCTAACGGTAGATTTTTAAAACTTGATATGATAGCCATAGCTATTGCTAAATCTGATGCGGTCTCAGAAATTTTTAGCCCCCCAGCCACATTTACAAAAATATCGTAGGAAAAAAGTGGCATCTCGAGTTTTTTCTCCAGAACAGCCACAATAAGGTTTAGTCTATTGTTATCAATTCCCATAGCCATTCTTCTTGGCATACCAAAGCTTGTTTGAGCAACTAATGCCTGAATCTCTACGGCAATAGGTCTCGTACCTTCAATGGCAATAAACATAGAACTGCCAGGCTCATTTTCTACCCTGTTTGCTATAAAAAAGTCTGATAGATTGGATATATCAATGAGCCCCCTGTCTGTCATCTCAAAGATGCCAATCTCGTTGGTGGAACCAAATCTGTTTTTAATGGCTCTTAATATTCGAAACTGCTGTCCCTTGTCACCTTCAAAATAAATAACCGTATCAACCAGATGCTCCAGCACCCTTGGACCTGCTATGCTTCCCTCCTTGGTAACATGACCTACGATAAAAAATGTTATCGAATTTTTCTTTGCAAAATCCATAATTCTACCAGCAGATTCTCTAACCTGAGATACACTACCTGGTGCTGAAGGGATATCTTCAAGATAAACCGTCTGGATAGAGTCAAGAACTACAAGAAAAGGTTTAAGACTTTTTATATACTGAAAAATATCATCCAGAGAATTTTCAGCCAGTACAAATAGATTTTCGGATAATACTCCAAGCCTTTCTGCCCTTAGCTTAAGCTGTCCCACAGACTCTTCAGCGGTAACATATACAACCATTTTACCTGACCTTGCCACTGAGTTTGCCACCTGAAGAAGGATGGTAGATTTGCCGATTCCAGGTTCTCCTCCGAGAAGGACAAGTGATGCAGGAACAATACCGCTTCCAAGCACCCTATCAAACTCCGATAATTCCGTATTAACCCTTTCAATGTTCTCTATACCAATATCAGTTATGGGGTAGATTCTGGATTTATCCTTTTCTGTGCCTCTTTTGTGCTCATTTTTTTTAAACTGTTCCGCTACAAAGCTATTCCAGTTATCACAGTCAGGACATCTGCCCATCCATTTGGGGCTTCTAAAGCCGCAGACCTGACAAATAAATTCAATTTTTGTCTTCAACAGAGAACCTTTTTCTAATCTTTTGTTTGATTTTTTAGTATCTATAAGTTAGTATAAGTTGACTTGCGTTTTTTTAAAAGATAAAATTTGGACGAAAAAAAACCCGGCAGGTTAGGAGGGATTTAAACCATACCGGGTAAAAGAAGGAGATAAAGCTAACTATTATATTAGCTGAAAATGATTTTTAAGTCAATATCGTTTTTTTAAATGAAAAGCTTTGAAAATTTAATAAATACAGTAGAATATCTTCGATCAGAAAAGGGTTGTCCATGGGATAGAGCTCAGACCCTTGAAAGTTATAAAAGTTATATTCTGGAAGAGGTCTATGAGCTTCTCGATGCTATAGAAAACAATGATCTATCAAATATTTCTGAAGAGCTGGGAGACCTTTTGCTAAACATTCTTCTTCTGGCTACCATTCTGAAGGAAAAAGGCGGTAAAGATATCTCACAGATAATTGAGGATATTAACAGAAAGGTAATAAACAGACACCCCCATGTGTTCGGTGAAAACAAAGAATACGAAGAAGAGAAAGCCTATCAGGTCTGGGTAAAGGAGAAGAAAAAACATGAAAACAAGGGTATTTTTAGTAATATCCCTTTGAGTGCGCCAGCTCTGGCTCTGGCTTATATAATAGCTAAACGGGCTGACAAATCTGGGTTTGGTTTTAATAGTGCCGATGAGATATTCAATAAAATATCTGAAGAAACGGAGGAGTTAAAGGAGGCTATAGGAGAAAAATCTAAAGAAAAGATTACCAGAGAGCTGGGTGATTTATTTTTCTCTTCAGTTAATCTCTCGGTTTTTCTTGATATCCATCCCGAAGAGGCGTTAAGAAGCACCTGTCTTAAGTTTCTAAAAAGACTGAAATATATAGAGAATGAACTTAGCAAATCAGGAAAGGACTTCTTTAACACCCCGAGAGAGATTATCGAAAAGTTCTGGGAAGAAGCAAAGTAGATGGATAACTTTTTATTAAACTTTATCGGCTTTTTTTCAGGCTATCAGACAATAATAATATACATACCCTTTATAATTCTCATTTTCTGCGGACTCGGACTGCCGCTGCCAGAAGACATTCTGCTTATCATGCTTGGATACCTTGTATTCAACGGATATGGCACCATTTATAAAGCTCTCTTTCTGGGGTATGCAGGCATAATGATCGGAGACTCTATAATTTTTCTGTTGGGAAAAAGATATGGTGTTCAGATCTTAAAAAATAGATTTTTCTCAAAAATATTCACGAAGGAAAGACTGAAAAGAGCAAAAAGATTTATCATGGATCACGGCAAAAAAACCATATTTTTTGCTCGCTTCCTGCCCGGGCTCCGTTCAGCTGTATTTTTTAGTTGCGGTACTTTAAAGGCTAAATTCAGAACATTTTTTCTCATAGACTCGTTGGCGGCGCTACTATCCGCACCCATTTTTGTATTTCTGGGATATTTTTTCGGAGACAAGATTGAGGTACTTATTGAATATGTAAAAAGGGTTGATAGGGTAGTGATAATAACCCTTATATTAATCTTTCTCTTTGTATTTCTTGCTAAAAAGTATTTTGGCAGAAAAAAACTATACTCTGCCACTTCTGACAATGGAGATAATAAGATAGATTCCCAGTAACATGGAGCTTATAAAACCAAGTACCCCAAGAAGGGGATAACCAAAAATATGGGGACCCTTATCAGAAAAAAATACTATGGATGAGCCAACAATAAGAGCCGATATAATAAGACTCAGTGATATACGTGTACTGCTTTTTTTAGTTTCATCTATCAGCGGTTCAAGATTTTTGTGAACGAAATCAACTGTAAAAGTATCGTTAACCATCTTTTTAAGTATTTTGTCTACACGGTAAGGTAAAGCAGTCACCATATCTTTTATCTGTTTTGCCTCTCTTAGATAGTCATCTAAGAACTCCTTCATCCAATCAGCTTCTTTAAAAAAATCATAAATGAGATTATTAAGGGAAAAATCTTCAATATATTCTTTGCCAACAGACTCAATGAGAATTAATGTTCTAAAAAATCCAACCAGCTCGGAAGGCAGAAATATGGAATATTTTCTTGATATATCAATAATATCTTTAATGAGATTTGAGAGGTCTATCATATTTAGGCTAATATCAAACCTTTTTTCAAAGGCGTCAATCAGATCCCGCTCAACTAAATATAAATCCACATTTTCTTTTATTAATCCCAATTCCAGTAGCTCTTTTGCAAAGTTTTCATAGTCTTTCTGAATAATTGCATTAAAAAGCTTCTTTATTATCAGCCTCATGCGGGTGCTTAAAAAGCCTATGTTGCCGAAATCATATAAGACCACTTTGCCATCTACAGTAATCCCCATATTTCCAGGATGCAGATCTCCATGATAAACGCCCGTCTCAAGAACTTTTTTTACAAAGATTTTAAAGGTATCTAAAACAAGCTTTTTTGCATCGAATGGTAGGCTAAGTATCCTGTCTTTTTCTGTTATTTTTATACTTTCCACCAGTTCCATACCGAGCACATCCTGATCTGACATATAGAATATAGGCTCAGGAATGATTATAAAATCTATATCGCTGAAAGTTTTTTTAACCTTTACCATATTTGCATATTCATTTCTAAAGTCAAGCTCTTTGAGGAGTATTCTTGAAAACTCCTCTATCAGCTCCGGCAGGTTTATATATCTTATCTCATCAAAATGCCTATCAAGAAAGGATCCAAGAAAAGATAGCAGTTTAAGATCGTTTTTGATCGGCTCTTCCACATTTGGTCTTTTAATTTTAATTACAATATCCTTTCCGTCTTTAAGTTTTGCCTTATAAACCTGCGCTATAGAAGCAGATGCAATAGGTGTTTTCTCTATCTGTTTTACCGTATCTTTTTTAATTCGAGAGTTTTTAAAGACACCGATTATCTGCTCATATGGAATGGGGGTTACATTATCCTCTAATCTGGATAGTTCGGCTGCAAGACTTTCTGATATGAGATCTCTGCGCCTTGAGAGCATCTGACCAAACTTTATAAAGGTTGGACCAAGCTCTTCGAGCGCCTTTCTAAACTGTAGCTCTGTCCCACCTTCTATAAATCTTTCTGTCTTTTTTCTGAAATATCTCTGATAAAAGGGGATAAATCTTTTAAGCTCTGTATTTTCAATAAGATTGGAAAAGCCATACTTGAAAAATACGGCAAGTATCTCTCTCAGTCGCTTAATATTCTTATAGGTTAGATAAACGCTGTAGATCTTCATATCTAAATTAAAGCAAAATAAAGTCTTTTTGTAAAAGTATCTGCTTTGACTAACTTAACCTGTACTTCCTTTCCTATGTAATAGATCTTTTTCTTCCTTTTTCCCACCAGCCTCAGTCTTTCTTCATCAAATATATAATAATCATCCTGCATATCTTCAAGAGAGATAAAACCTTCTATAAAATAATCTTTTAGTTCAACAAATACACCGTTTTTTGTGATATTTGAGATTATGCCTTCAAAATCATCGCCAATAAACTGTTTCATAAAGTTAACGCATGAAAAATCATATATCTCTCTTTCCGCTTCAAAGGCTTCTCTCTCCCGTTTATTAATCTGTTCACAGATTTTTAAAAGATGCTGATAAAGCCTTTTTTTATCATTGATTTTTTTTGAAAGCAGATAATAGTTCCTTAGATCTCGGTGAACACAGAGGTCTGCGTATCTCCTTATGGGTGAGGTAAAATGCAGATATGCATCAATGGCAAGTCCGAAATGACCTTTTGGTTCAGGACTATATTTAGCCTGCATCATTGACCTTAAAACTACTGTATTTACGATTCTTTCGTAGCCTTTGCCTTTAAAGGTCTTTAAGATGGACTGAAAGGTTTTTGGAGTTACAGATGTTAAGGGCTTATTATATCCAAGATGCCTCAAAAAAACTGAGAGGTTCATTAACTTCTCCTCGGAGGGCGGCTCATGGATTCTGAATATGGTAGGTATTTCCCGGTTTATAAACCACTCAGCCACAACTCTGTTGGCGGCTATCATAAACTCTTCTATTATCCTGTGAGAAAGCAGTCTTTTTGCCCTAATAATGTCTTCAATCCTACCGTTTAGCCCTATAATTATCTCCGGCTCGGGGAGATCAAAATCAATACTACCTCTTTCATCTCTTTCTTCGGCTAAAATACCAGTTAGCTCTCTCATGAGAAAGAGCATACTATCTGTGCTTTTGCTTATGCTCTCCTTCTCATTTAGCACATCCTCCACCTGATTGTAGGTCAACCTGTCCCTGCTTCTGATTTTTGCGAGGTAAAAATCGCAGG
Organism: bacterium; assembly: GCA_041640455.1. GTDB lineage: Bacteria > CALINM01 > CALINM01 > CALINM01 > CALINM01 > JAOAGA01. Next base: position 5,038 of record JBEQAF010000063.1, on the reverse strand, counting down.
ACTTTCTAACTCCATCAGAGGAATAAAAAATCTCTGCAACAAAACTTAATCTATCTACCTGAGGCTTGAGACTACATAGCTCATCTGAAAGTATGTTAGGTAGCATGGGCACTGCTCTATCAGGAAAATAATAGCTGTTTCCCCTAAACAACGCCTCCTTATCCAGATGGGAGTCCTTTTTTACAAAGCTGCTCACATCTGCTATGGCAACAAAAAGCCTGTAGCCCTTTTTATCTTTCTTTAAATAAACTGCGTCGTCGAAATCTTTTGCCCGTTCTCCATCTATGGTCACAAAAGGTATATGGGTCAGGTCTTTTCTCTCCAACTCACTGACAGAATATATTTTTTTAGCCAGAATCTCTGCTTCCTTCTGAGCAATTTCAGGATATTTTTCAGAAAGATTAAGTTTAACCAGAATATTTTTCAGCTCTATCTCATAGGAATCACCTGAAAGTATCTCCTCTATCTCACCTTCTCCAAACCCCTTTTCAGGATATTTGGTAATCACTGCCGTGACATAATCTCCAGGATTAAAGTTGGCTCTATCTTTTGACTTTAATATTAGAGGCCAGAAAAGTCTTCTGTCCACAGGTCTTACAATGGTAAGTCCTTTGTATCTCTCAATCTTACCAATTATTTTTTTAATACCTCTTTCTTCAATCCTTATAATCTCCCCTTCTGGTTTTTTACCCTTTCTCTCCTTTTTTCTAACCCAAACAGTATCTCCATCATAAATATCCTTGAGGACATTGGGAGGAAGAAACAGATCCCCGCTTTTTTCATCAAGAGGGATGGCAAAGCCGTAACCATCTCTGTGGCAGGATACCTTGCAAAGTATCTCTTTTAATATCCCCTTAAGGGCAAAATAGCCATCTGGCAGAGATATTAACTGATCATTTTTTGCCAGGTTTTGAAGATTGTTAAATAACTTTATCCGATCTTTCCCTTTTATATTGAGGTATCTGGCAAGATCTTTAAAATGAAATGGATTTTTAAATCTCTTTTTAATAATTTCTATGAGCTCTTTTGACATGCTTATTTTTTTTCCATATAGTGTTTTACCACTCTCAGAAGATTCTCTGTATCAAATAGGGGGTAAAAGATCATGTTTGCTTTAACCCTGTTTGCCCTTATCTCATCAAAGCTTTCAGGTCCAGAACCATATAATATTACCGGTATATCGCTTATACGTTTATCTTCTTTTATTACGCTGCAGACCTCATAACCATCATAATTTTTAAGAGCCACATTTATCATTACAAGTTTGGGTTTCAACTCCAGAACCTTTAGATAGCCAATCCCACCATCTTCAAAAACATAGACGCTAAAGCTCTGAGATAAAAACAACTCAAGAAACCTTGAAAACTCCAAATCGCTATCAATTATTATTATCTTTTCTTTATGTTCTTCAACTGCCTTCTCTTCTCTGTAAGGCAGACAGATGGTAATCTGGCTACCAGGACAGTTTTGCACATCAAACCCCTTGGACTCTGCGTATATGATGCCGCCCATCATGGATACTATCTGCTTAGAAAAGGATAAGCCAAGACCAAATCCCTTTGACATAAATTTATATTTTCCAGTTGAATGGGTCTTTATATCTCCAAGCTCATAAAAACTCTCAAAAATTTTGTTAAGCTCATCATAGGGGATGCCTATCCCCTCATCTCTTACGGTTATTAAAATATATTGAGAAGCTGGCTTTGGTTTATCGGTTACATGATCGGGCAGCCAAAGTTTATCTGCGTCTATAATCTTATAGTTAATATAGATATTTTTTTCATCAGGAGAGAACTTGATCGCATTTCCCACAATATTTATAAAAGCCCTTTTAATCCATTTTTGATCCACGTTGATCTTTATATCCTCTTTCTTTTCAAATATTAGATTCTGTTTTCTTTCTTCAAGAAAGGGTTTAAGTTCCCTATAAATGCTGTCTAAAATGGCATTTAAAGATACCTCCTTTATGTCCAGTTTAAGCTTTTTTGTCTCAAGCCTCATGTAATCAAGCAGATCATCTACCATCTGGGATAGATTATTTACCGATTTTAAAACGCTTGACAGTGTATTTTTAACATTATCATTTATATCAAAATCCCTGCTAAGGAGCGTATCAACGTAGCCCTTGATAACTGTAACAGGTGTTTTCAGCTCATGGGATAGAATCCCAATGAAAAGATCTTTTGCCTTGTTGAGTCTGTTAATCTCATCGTAAGATTTTTTCACTATCTCATACTGCTCAAGTAGCTCTCTGTTGCTCTTTTCGAGCTCTGTATTGGTTTCCTTGTAGCCTTTCAACAGTTCATTAATCTCTTTTCTTTTTTCGACCAGTTCATTATAGGCATTTCTTAACTCTTCCTCTTTGCTTTTTAGTTCTAAAATATATCTCTGTCTTTCAAGCGCAATGGCAGCAGAGGTTGACATTTTTTCGAGGAAGGATAGTT
>JBEQAF010000063.1:0-2584 GCA_041640455.1 bacterium | reverse complement strand
TTCAATTTTCTATAACCCACATAGAGAATGCCAAAAACCTCTTCCTCGTAAAATATGGGAACTGCAATAGTAGATATTATCCCTTCTTTTTTAACTACATCAGCAAAAGGTGATATGATTCTTTTATCCTCAAAATAGTTAGATATAAACATCCCCTTCTTTTCTCTCAGCACAAGACCACCAAACCCATAATTTTTTGAAAATTTGAGATTTCTAAACTCATCTGTTTTAATATTTGAGAAAAACTTTAAAGATATTGATTCATCGTTTTTGTCATAGATGCCAATATAAGAGGCATCAGCCTTGCAGATCTCCCGAGCTTTTTCAAGTATGAGATAGAATATCTCGTTCACATTTTTCTTAAGCATCAGGCTGATCAGAACTTCTGAGAGCAACAGATATTCCATCTTGGTATCCTGAATCTTCAGGTTGCTCGCTATCTTTTCCGCATTTATTATAAAGACCTCTTCAAAAACCTTTAAAAAATCTCTTAGATAACTATCTTTAATATCTCTATTATCGAGGCAAAATCCATATTCGCTCTCGTCTATCCTAAAACTTATCTTTCTCAGGTTACACTCTTCACACTCTTTTATTTTCCTGTTACACTCTTCAATATCAAGAAATCTTATTCCGAGCTCCTCAAGCAAAAAGCTCTTAGCCTTTTGTAGTAGTTCCTCCATATCTCTCGATTCATTGAGAACTGCCAGAGCTTTGTTAATCTCCATTATCTCCTTTTTGTTATCGTTAAGCTCTTCCTTAAGTCTTATGATATACTCTTTCAGTCTGATCGACACATCTTCAAGATGCCCATAAATCCTGTCAAACTCCTTGAGACTGGCAACTCTTCTGTAAACAGCAAAATTCCCCTCTGTAAAATTATTTAAAGTGGTTGCCAGGTCGTCCAGAAAAATACGGCTTCTTTTGTAATGTCTATAAATTAAAAAGCTTATTAGCCCTGAAAATAAAAGACTGTATGCAAGAATGAAAATCCAGTCTTTTGTAAAATGCTCGGTAAAGTTAGGGATCTTTTTTCCTGCAACAAGTTCACCAATTTTAGCCCCCGAACTACTGGAAAGAGCCTTTTTATGAACTAAATATCTATGATTTTCAATAGTTAAAGTATCAATATTTTTTCCTCTAAGAATCTTGAAAAGATTGTTTCCCCATGCCACATTACCCACCAGTTTAATTGTAACACCTTTATCCAGAAATATTTCTGCAAAGTCCAGCAGATTATTTTTAACACTAAATATTTTGTTTGGTTCAGACTCTATGTTGTATCCGACAATTAAAAATTTTTTATTTTTATTCTCAAAAAAAGGATAGGCTGCAAGATAAACAAGCCCGTCTCCATGATTTTTATAATTAATAATTACTCTGCTTAGTAGATTGGAGGGTAGCACGGCAAGGGTATTTATCTTATCGGGAGAACTTAATATCAAGTTGAAAATATAATCGTTCTTCATAGAGTAGCCTGTTACAACCGCAAAGTTTCTTTCTATCTCACCTTTACTATTTACTATGAAAACAAAATCTGATTTTGTTAACTCTTTAATCAAAGTAAGATTTTCAAAGTTAGATAGTGCCTTTATTTCTGCGTCAAGAAACTCGGTCTTCTTTTCAAGACTTCCCAACAGAGTTTCTTCAATTATGAAGCCAAGCTCTTTACTTAAAATGTCTCTTGTATTAACATCTTTTATAATAAAACTAAGCAGTGAAAAAAAGGAAAAGGAGATAAAAAAAACTAAAAACAGGACTGTTCTAAAGAAACTTTTAAACCTTATTTTCATCTTCTATTTTCTGAGAAATCTCATGGTTTGTTTTATTTATAACCTCCTGAAGAGGCATTTTTCTGTTTCTGGCTATCTTTATTAAATCATCGTATTCAGGTTTAAATCTTATTTTACCTTTAATAACCGTCTTTTTAACCCTAAGGCTACCTAAACTGGTATTAAAAGCTTTAATCTCCCTTTTTAAAATAAACCTGTCTGTTCTTGAATACCTAACTCCCAGCGTGGTGGTTTCTGCAAATATGATATCTAAAATTTTTTTAAAATTAAAGGAAGAAACCATTACCGTAACATTAAAGGCAGGTCTGTTTTTTTTCATAAAAATTGGCGTGAAATATACATCCAGAGCACCCTCTTTCAAAAGCTTTTCTATCAGATATCCCATCAGCTCTCCACTGGCATCATCAACATTAAACTCCACTAAAAAAACGCTATCACTGCCATATTCAGAGCCAGATAATCCCATAGTTATTCTTACCATATTCGGATATGGGTTAAAGTTTAAATTCCCCATTCCGTAACCAGATTTTTCTACCACAAAATTAGGAACAAGAGATGGCTTTGCAGATGTTTTTAGCAGAACAGCAGCAGTGGGGGTTATGTTTTCAACATAAATATTTGTTCCGTATACATTATAACCTTTCAAAAGCTCAAGGGTTGCAAAGGCAGGATTGGGCATAAGCCCATGCTCACAGGAGATATAACCCTTACCAATAGGAATAGAGCTGACATAAACCTCGTCAATATTAAGAGATTCAAGTGCCATAAAATAGCCAACAATATCAGTCACC
>JBEQAF010000062.1:0-12888 GCA_041640455.1 bacterium | reverse complement strand
CTCTTCATTATATCAAGTATTCTGTGGAAAGCCTCTTTCCTGCTTATAGTTTCTTTTGCATCCTTCCCTTCAAATCCTTTTATTTCAATAAAATAAAAAAACTGGCTAATATGTCCATACCTATCTGGTACACACAAAATTATTTGATGTTATTACTACAGTCAAGTCACATTTTATTACTATGAGAAAATGTCACATTCTTTTTCCAGCTTTTTCTCCATGGGTGATTAGCTGGTGGTGTGGATTTTTTACTTTCTTTGAGCTCCACTGTATTAGTCCTCAGATTTAAAATCTGTTCTTTCTCTTTTAGTCTTGTTTTATCTTCTAATCCATTTATTTTCGAGTAACTAACTCTTTTTCCTTTCCAGAGTATGTCTAATCTTCCGTCCCTTATTTCACACATCTCTACCCACTCATTGGCAAGACTTTTAATCCCATTTATAGGAAGTATCTGATAAATCCCTCCGTTGTATCTTACTGTGTTGTCTTTGTTTACCTTTCTTGGATGCTTTATACTAAACACAAGATCAAGATCCTTTGTAGATGGCACTGGCATATAGATACTTTCTACACAGCAGCTATATCTGTTATTACACCATGGAAGGAATTCTTCCTTAAGAAATCTGTTTGCCTCATCGTAGTCCTTTATACCTCTTAACCTCATCTCTTTGATAAGTCTGTCCTGGAAAAATCTAAACTTACGCTCTATCTTCCCTTTTGCTTGAGGAGAATTTGCGTTTATTAGTTTAATTCCCAATTCCTTTAATGCTCTTTCAATCTGGGTTTCTTTTTGCTCAACTTCTACCTCATAGTGAAGTCCTCCATGTCTTGTTGTCCTGAAATGAGAGGCTTTATCAGTGTATAAAGCCATGAAAAGCCCTCGCTTCTCTATATATGCCCTTATTACTTCCATATTTGCCCGTACGGTCTCAGAGGAATGAAACTCTGCATAAACAAAACCATCTGCATCATCTGTCATCGCTACAAGCCACCAGGGCTCTTGAATACTATCAATCCACCTATGCTGGGATGAATCCATCTGTACCAGAATCCCAGCTTTTGGCATCCTCATTCTTCTTCGATGAAACTTCTTTTTTCTCCTCGGTTCATATAACCCTCCTTCTAATAGAATCTTCCTTACACTCTCATAGCTTAGGTCTATTCCATGATCCTCTTTAAGTTTTTCTTTAAAATGCAGTATGTTAAAATCCCAGTAAATAGACCTTCTTAATTTAATGATCTCTTCTTTAACAGAGCTGCTAATTTTTAAAGCCTGAGGTATCTCAGGTCTTTTTCTCAAGAGCCCCTCAAAACCATAAGTAATAAACCTCTTCTTGATCCTTAAAGCTTGTCTGTAGCTTAATCCTAATGTCTCCTGAGCTTGCCTGAGAGTAATAAAACCTTCTAATACTTGATTCATTAATTCATACCTTTTCAAGATTTCCTCCGTAATAATGTATTTCTTTTCCATATATACCTCCTACCTTTAGATGCAATGTATCTAAAAGTAGAAGAATACCACATGTGACACTTTATTTTAGTAAAATCATGTGACATTTTAAAATTGTAACCACAAACCTTAACTTTGACTTGACTTGAGGCGGTTTTTGCCATAATCTTTATATGTTTTATGAAAAGGGTTTTTTTATTAATCTTTCTTTTACTGGGGCTTACTGGCTGTCTTGTGGATGAACCTAAGATTGATATCCACGATATTAGGATTGACGGCATTTCTGAAGGGAAGATAAGGCTAAAGGTTATTCTGGACGTCTATAATCCAAACTCTTTTGATATAGGCGTAAAGGCTATTGAGTATAAGATGTATTATGATAAAAGCCTTTTCAGTGAAGGTTTCTGGGAAGGTGATGAAAATATAAAAGCCCGTTCAAAGGGACAGATTCCCGTTGTGGTATCTGCCGATGAGTCTATTGTCGCAAAGTTTATAACCATTGTGTTGAGAGGAAAGATTCAGGAGATACAAAATAAGATCAACGTGGAAGGTAAAGCTGTGTTATACAAGTTTGGGAGAAACTTTGTTTTTGATTTTAAATGGAGATATAAGGACAAAAAAGATAGTAGTCAGAACAATAACAATGGCAAAAAAATTCAGGAGAGCGTAGACACATTTCATTAAAGACCATGAAGATAGTTGTTATCATACCTGCGAGACTGGCTTCAACAAGACTGCCCGAGAAACCTCTGGCTTTAATCGGAAATAAACCGCTCATTCAGTGGGTTTATGAAAATGCAGGCAGATCAAAGCTTGTGAGTAAGGTCATTGTAGCAACTGATAGTGAAAAGATAGCCAGTGCTGTTTCGTCTTTTGGAGGCAATGTGGAGCTTACATCTCCAAGTCATCCGTCAGGGACAGACAGGGTAGCTGAGGTAGCTAAAAAGATTGATGGAGATATTATTATAAATGTTCAGGGTGATGAGCCCTTTATTACTGCGGAAGTTATAGAAGCGGTAGCAAAGCCCATGATTAAAAATGACAAACTATATTTTGCCTCAGCTAAAACCCACCTGACATCTGTAAAAGAATTTTTCAATCCCGCTGTGGTTAAGGTCATCTGTGATGATGATGATTTTGCCATTTACTTTTCGAGGGCACCTATCCCCTACTTCAGAGATGAGTTTGAAATATATAAGAGATACAGCAGGATTGACCACTCAAAAGAAGCAGAGATTCTTTCAAAATCCTACAAGCATATTGGTATTTATGGCTATAGATGGGATTTTTTGATAAAATTTACAAAGATGAAAGAGGGGAGACTGGAAGCTATAGAGAAGCTGGAACAGTTAAGAGCTATTGAAAGAGGGTATAAAATACTTGTCCCTACGGTGAATTACAATGGTTTTGGAATAGATACACCGGATGATCTTGAAAGAGCAAGAAAAATTTTAAAAGGATAGATTATGTTGAACAATAAAAGATTAAGGACAAAGTTTATTTTTGTAACTGGCGGCGTTGTATCATCACTGGGTAAGGGTATTGCGTCTGCATCAATAGGCGCATTGCTGGAAACTAGAGGGCTTAAAGTATCTCTTCAAAAGCTTGATCCATATATCAACCTTGATCCCGGCACAATGAATCCGCTTCAGCATGGAGAGGTGTTCGTCACTGAAGACGGCGCAGAAACAGATCTAGATCTTGGACATTATGAGAGATTTACTACAGCAAGAATGACAAAAACAAATAATTTTACTACAGGTCAGATATATGATTCGGTTTTACAGAAGGAGAGAAAAGGCGAATATCTTGGAAAGACCGTTCAGGTTATCCCCCATATTACTGACGAGATAAAATGTTTTATCCTCAGAGCTGCTAAAGATAATGATATTCTTATAGTCGAAGTGGGTGGAACAGTGGGTGATATAGAGAGTCTGCCATTTCTTGAGGCTATCAGACAGTTCAGATTTGATCATGGCAAAGAAAATACCCTCTATGTGCATCTCACCCTGGTACCTTTTATAGAAAGTGCAGGTGAGCTAAAAACCAAGCCCACCCAGCATAGCGTAAAAGAGCTTCAGTCCATAGGTATCAGACCAGATATAATTCTCTGTAGAAGTGATAGAGAGCTGTCTCAGGATCTAAAATCTAAAATAGCATTATTCTGTAATGTTTCGGAGGATGCAGTCATTACTGCAAAAGATGTAAAGTCCATTTATGAAGTACCTTTATATTTTCACAAAGAAGGGCTTGATGAGAAAATAGTCTCCATGCTTAACATGTGGACTAAGGCGCCAGACCTTTCGAAATGGGAAGAGCTGTGCAATGTGCTCTATAATCCAGCAGATGAGGTTACCATTGCTGTAGTAGGAAAATATGTGAGCCTCAAAGATTCTTATAAGAGCTTAAACGAAGCCCTTCTGCACGGTGGAATAGCAAATAAGCTAAAGGTTTACCTGAAGTTTATAGACTCCGAGGATATCGAGAAAGAAGGTATAAAGGATTATTTAAAAAATGTAGATGCCATTCTTGTGCCAGGAGGCTTTGGGAGTAGAGGGATTGAAGGTAAGATTGAGGCTATAAAATATGCGAGAGAAAATAAGATACCCTATTTCGGCATATGTCTTGGTATGCAACTATTAGTTATCGAATTTGCAAGGAATGTTTGCGGATTGAAGGACGCATATAGTACAGAGTTTAAGCCTGATACAAAGGATCCCGTAATCTATCTGATGAAAGAATGGTATGACTATCGAAGAGGTGAGATAATAAACCGCAATGAGGCAAGTAATCTTGGTGGTACTATGAGGCTTGGTGCTTACCCCTGTGTAATTAAGGAGAATACCCTTGCCAGCAGGATATATGGAAAAAAGGAGATTTTTGAAAGGCACAGGCATAGATATGAGTTTAATAATAATTACAGAGAGATATTGGAAAGCAAAGGTCTAAAAATAAGTGGTGAGTCACCAGATGGAACACTTGCAGAGATATCGGAATATACCAATCATCCCTGGTTTCTGGGCTGTCAGTTTCATCCTGAATTTCAGTCAAGACCCTATGAGCCTCACCCGCTTTTTGTTTCCTTTATTGAGCATGCCTATAAATATAAAAAAGGTGAGCTAAATGGTTAGATTTAAAATTGGAAATTTTGAGGTAGGTAAAGACTGCCCACTATTCCTAATTGCCGGTCCCTGTGTAATAGAGGGAGAGGATAGAGCTCTTAAAACCGCTGAAATTCTAATAAATATTATCAGAGATCTTAAAATAAATTTTATCTTCAAGTCTTCTTATGATAAGGCAAACAGAAGCTCGTTAAAATCTTACAGAGGTCCGGGGCTTAAAGAGGGGCTTAAGATATTAAAACGGGTTAAAGATGAATTTAATGTACCAATACTTTCTGATGTGCACAGGTTTGAAGAGATAGAGCCAGCCTGTGAGGTGCTTGATGTGATGCAGATTCCTGCGTTTTTGTGCAGACAGACAGACCTTGTGATTGAAGTGGCAAGGGCAGGAAAGGTTGTTAATATAAAAAAAGGTCAGTTTCTGGCTCCCTGGGATATGAAAAATATAGTGGAAAAGGTTTTAAGCACTGGCAATAACAGGATAATTCTTACAGAAAGAGGATCAACTTTCGGATACAATAATCTGGTTGTGGATTTTAGAAGCTTTCCTATAATGAGAAGTCTGGGTTATCCTGTTGTTTATGATGCAACTCATAGCATTCAACGTCCGGGTGGGCTTGGAGACCGTAGCGGAGGAGACAGGGAGATGATCCCATATCTTTTAAGAGCAGCAGTTGCATGCGGTGTGGATGGCATATTTATGGAGGTTCATCAAGATCCTGACAATGCTTTTTGTGATGGTCCAAACTCTTTCAGGCTCAGTGAGCTTAAAAAACTGCTTTCAAAGATTCTGGAGATAGACAGGCTGGTAGCAGAGGAAAAGCATGCTTATTGATGTTGCAAAAGAAGTTATAAAAATTGAGCGGTCAGCCCTTGATGAGATAGAGAAAAAGCTTGATGAAAACTTTGAAAAAGCCTGTAATATTCTACTTTCCTGTAAAGGTAAGGTGGTGGTTACTGGTATCGGAAAGTCTGGAATTATAGGGCAGAAGATTGCCGCTACCTTTGCCAGCACGGGCACACCAGCATTTTTTATGCATCCTTCAGAGGGGCTCCACGGAGATCTTGGTATGCTTTCTAAAAATGATGTGGTAATTGCCATATCAAACAGTGGTGAGACCGATGAGATTATAAGGCTATTGCCTATTATAAAACGCATGGGGAATAAACTGATAGTTATGACAGGTAGAAAAAGGTCAGCACTTGCAAAAGCAGGTGATGTGGTGCTTGATATTGGCGTTAAAAAAGAGGCCTGTCCATTGAATCTCGCCCCTACAGCATCCACAACTGCCACACTGGTTATGGGAGATGCGCTCGCTGTTGCGCTTATAAAGCTGAGAGGATTTAAGGAAGAAGATTTTGCCTTCAGACATCCCGCAGGGGCTCTTGGAAAAAAGTTGTTTTTGAGAGTAGCAGATCTTATGCATTCTGGAGAGGATATCCCGCTTGTTAAGGAAGATACTTCAATGAAAGATACCATATATGTTATCTCATCAAAAAAGCTCGGTACGGCTGGTGTAGTAGATCAGGAAGGAAATCTGACAGGCATAATAACAGATGGAGATCTTAGAAGAGCTATTGAAAAATATGAGAATATTATTGCCATGAAAGCTTCTGACATTATGACAAAAAATCCCAAATATACTTTGAAAGATGAGCTGGCAGCAAAAGCCCTTCAGATAATGGAAAGCTACTCCATTACAACACTTTTTGTATATGACAAAGAAGGTAGCAGAAAGCCCTTGGGGATCATTCATCTGCACGATATATTAAAAGCAGGTGTAGTATGATTTTCTTCAGCGATCAGATACTGGCAAAAGCAAAGGCAGTTAAGTTGCTTCTTATGGATGTAGACGGGGTACTTACAGATGGAAGAATTATTTACGATAGCGAAGGTAGGGAGCTAAAGTTCTTTCACGTAAGAGATGGACACGGGATTAAGCTTTTGCATCGTTTTGGGATAAAAACAGGAATAATAACGGGTAGAAATTCTAAAGTTGTGGAGACTCGTGCAAAGGAGCTTGGAATTGAATATGTCTTTCAAAACGCCTCTGATAAAAGGCTTTTTATAGAAAAGATTGTAAAAGAAGAGGGCTTTAAGAAAGAGGAGCTGGCTTTTATTGGCGACGATGTAGTTGACATTCCCGTTTTCAGAAGAGTAGGGTTAAGTGTTACTGTACCAGATGCGTCCTATGATGTAAGAAAAGAGGTAGATTATATTACCCTTAACTATGCAGGTAAAGGTGCGGTAAGAGAAGTCTGTGAACTAATCTTAAAGGCTAAAGGTTTATGGGATCAGATTCTTGAAGAGTACAGAAAATAATCGATGTTGAAAAAATCTAGAAACCAGATTAAAGAGTTCTCCCTTATCGGCAAGATAAAAAAAATCCTTCCAGCTGCAGATATAACAAAGTCAATCGGCGATGACTGCGCAGTTATAAAAACGGGAAAAGATTATTACCTCTACACCATAGATAACATGGTAGATGGGGTTCATTTTGATATATCTCTTGGAATGAGCTATGAGGAGATAGGTTTTAAATCCGTGGTAAGAGCTATAAGCGATATTGTTGCTATGGGTGGCAGACCAGCCTATGGGCTTTTAAGCCTTCTTATCCCTCCCCACTTCAAAGAGAAAGATATTAACAAAATCATTAGTGGCATAAAAAAAGCTGGAGATGAATACAATATCTTTGTAATCGGAGGAGATATCTCATCTTCTCAGCTTTTGACCATTACAGTGGCTGCTATCGGGATAATGAAGGCAAAACCTCTATTTAGAGATGGAGCAAGACCTGAAGATTATATATATCATACAGGAGTTATAGGCTATGCTCGGGCTGGTCTTGAGTTATTAAGAAAGGGTGTTAAAGATAAAAAATATTCAGTGTTTACAAAGACTTTTCTTACACCTAAGTTGAGGCTTGGTTTTGCAAAAGAGCTTGCAGAAAGAAAGCTTGCCAATTCTATGATTGACATAAGCGATGGTTTTCTTGGAGATCTAAACCATATTCTGGAAGAAAGCAAGGTAGGATGTTTGCTATATTATGAAAATTTTCGGACAAAGCCCTTTGAAAGGCTAAAAAACATATTTTCAGAGGATCAGATTTATCAGTTTATACTAAATGGAGGAGATGACTACGAGCTGATATTTACCGCCCATCCTTCGAAGGAAAAAGATATTTTTAAACTTGCAGAAAAACATAAACTGCCTTTGACAAAGGTTGGTAAGATAACCAAAAAGGGCTTCTATCTTTTAAAGGACAATAAAAAAACTGTTGTAAGACCAGAATCTTACGAACACATAGTATAGACTATCTTTTCTGAAAAATCAGACCTGCCCTCTTTTTTATGTAATCATCACAGTTTTGGATTAAAAACTGATAGATTTCGCTGGCTTTGTTCATATCTTTAGCTTTTAAAAAAAGCTCCAGAAGATAAAGCTTGGGCTGACAGCTCAGGGGGGTTAAATTATCTTCTCGAGAAAGAAAGGTAAATGCCTCATTTAGCCTATTTTTTCTTAAATATATAACGCCTTTTGTAAGATTTATGCGGGGTAGCATACCCCGTGAAAGTTTATCTGCGTAGATGGCAAACTGTTCAGCCCTTTCGAGGTCTATGTTTGCTTCAGCCAGAGCAAAGGCAAGATAGAGAGCCTTTTCTGGTGCAGGATCAAGTAGATAGGCATTTTCAAGATATGAGACAGCATTTTTAAAATTCATCTGTTTAAGCTCTTCTTCTGCCTTTTCAATCAGATAGGGCACATATGGGTTAAGAAATATCTGCTCCTCTTTAGGAAGTCTAATTTTTTGCAAAAAAATAGTAAGGTCAAAATTTTTAGGGTTAAACAAAAGCTCTTTTCCTGAAGCAAGATGATAAAGCACACCATACTGTTTTAGGCTTTTTATAAGCTCTGGTTTATAAGCCTTTGCCATTTCATAAAAATCGTATGTTAAAAACACCTCCTTTGATAGCCGATCATTTATATTTCTGGCAAGAAGAGCTGCCTGATCAAGCTTAAATCCTTCAAGAACTGCATCATCCAGAAAACTACCCTTTCTTGATTTGGCATGCCCCGAGATATCTGGTATTAGCTCCTTTAAGATAGGCAGTCTTTTTATATTCTGCTCCTGATACCACGGTAGCATCAAAAAGTCTGCATCAAGTATGGTCAGATCCTTTCGTAACCCCTCCACATTCTGAAGATACCAGAGCGGAAAAAGGGTATAATCGGACTCGCCGATAATAAAGGCACTGTGAGGGGCGCTTTCAATACTATCTTTTGAGAGCTTATATGCGTAAAAATCTTTTCTTTTGTCAAGCCAGTCAATATCGTAGTAAAACTTATAGCAGATGGTAAAAAGAAATATTGATAGGAGCAGGTATTTTGACCAGCTACGGTTTATAATTTCGGTACCAAAGGAGATAAAGATTAATGCCGCCATAACCGAAGGTGTAAGAAACTCCTTTACCAGAAAAAAATCTTCACTTGTTGAGTTTAAAGCTAAGGGAGTTAGAATACCGTTTACCAAAAAGATTATAAAAAAGGGAAGGGAGTTGATTTTTAATCTTACAGCAATAAAATAAATGCCAGGGAGCATTAAAATTATTAAAAGAACCCAGAGCTGATCATTAAGAAAGCTGAGGTAGAGGCTTATCTGCTCTATAAACCCTTTAAAATCCCTTGTCTGATTGCCAAAGCCAAACTGTTTTCTTAAAAGGACATCAAGAAAGGATTTCAAATCTTCAGGATTACCCCAGTCAAGAAGCGGATTGGTTATTGAACGTAGAGGCAGATAAAGATATACAGAAAACCCAAACATCAAAAAAATAACCGAAGGTATTAGCAGGGAAAACCTTCGTTCAATCAGAAAAAAATAAACAAAAGCTGCAAAAATTATTGATATTAATGTATGATGATTGCCAAGCCCAACACCGCTAATAAAAAATAAGAGGTATGCGGATCTCGGATCTTTATCCTTCATATATCCAACAAAACAAAAAAGGCTTATTGAAAAAAATAGGTTGTTAAGACTATAAACCTCAGCTACTACCGACTGCTTAAAAAGAATCTCTGAAAATCCAAGTGATAAGGAACAGAGAAGGGCAATAAGAATATTTATGTCAAACTTTCTCAGCGTTTTATAAAAGATAAATATTGTTAATGAAGAGGTAAATGCAGAAAAGATATTTATGGATTTTGCATAATTAACAAAGAAAAAAAGATAGTAAAAGGCTCTGGAAAGCAGAGAATAGGCAGGATATCCTGGCGGATGGGCTATGCCGAGGGAATAGGAAGCAAGAATAAGCTCAGGAGAGTCGCCAAATACAATAGTTGGCGCTGAAAAAAAAAGATAAAGAAAAAAAAAGCCAATGCTCAGTATCAGTGGATATAAAAGCCTGTCCTTTATTTCCATAGGGGTTTTAAGATCTCATAGAATTGATAAAGCTTGTGAGGATTAGTTTTGTAAAGATAGAAGATTATGGAACATAGAAGTATGATAATAAAAACAAGCTTACCAAGAAGCTTTAAAAACTTAAAAAAAAGAAATATGGATAGAAGAGCTATAACTGCAATTAATAGCTCTTCCATACTACTTTGAAGCAGGACAGCTACTGCAGGCTGGAGCTTCCCCGCAGGTTGTCGGTTTAGAACTGTTACCCGATGAGGCTCTTGAATAATCTGTCACATACCATCCGCCACCTTTTAAGATAAAGTTGCCTGTAGAGATCAACCTTTTCACAGTTCCATCGCAACTGGGACAGTTTTTTAAAGGTTCTTCTGTTATCTTCTGCTCCTTTTCAAACTGATGTCCACAGTTTTCACACAAATACTCATAAGTAGGCATCTATGAACCTCCACACTATATAAGGATTTTTTCTAAGATTTATACATATAATATAAGACCTTTTCTCAAAAAAATCAAAAAAAAACTTGTTTAATTTGAATATCAATGACTGTGCCATATTGGAACTTTGTTTTAAATTTTTATTTTTCAAAAAAATCAGATAAAATTAACTTTAAACCTGTTAAGACATGGCAGATAGAAGTTGATAAAAAATGGTTTAAGGTCAGAGATAAAAGCTCTGGCAGATTATAAAGAATATCTATGGAGGCTGTAAATAATGAAAAAGCTGATTTTATTTTGGGTCACATATATTTTTCTAACCGTTGACATTCCTTTAGTTTTAGCTAATGCATCTCAGTCAACCATTACTGAGGCGGAAGGGTACGCCTGTATGGGCGATGATAAATCGAGGAAACAAACAGAGCAGCAGGCTCTTACTGAGGCAAAAAGAAAAGCAGTGGAGCAGGTAGCCACATACATATCTTCTCAAACAGAGGTTAAAGACTTTGAGCTTCAGAAAGACATGATTGAGGCTTATGCAAAGGCAACTGTTAAGATAATTCAGGAGCTGGAAAAAACGTGGTACAGAGATCAAAGCCTTGGGGATTGTTACAGAATAAAGATAAAAGCAGAGGTTATACCCGAAGAAAAGGCTATGAAAAAAATCTCTGAATCAAAACTGGCAGATGATCCATCTGCACCGCTTCATGTTCAGGTCTGGACAGACAAAAGAGATTACAAGGCTGGAGAAAAAATAAAAATATATCTCAAAGGCAACAAACCTTTTTATGCCCTTGTGCATTACATAGATACCAAAGGTGAAGTATATCAGCTTCTCCCAAATCCATATAGAAAAGAAAACTACTTTAATGGTGGAGTGGTCTATGAAATCCCATCTGGTAACGATCGCTTTGAGCTTGAAGTGAGTCCTCCATTTGGAGAAGAATCAGTGGTAGTTTATGCAAGCACATCAAAGCCTGGAGATTTAAATGTAGAGGAGACAGGGGGTGTTTATCAGGTAAAGACAAGAAAAGCAGATATTGGAGATAAGACGAGGGGGATTAAACTGAAAGAAAAATCTGAAAACAAATCTTCAGCAACAGAGTTTTTTGAGAACAAAACTCAAATTTTCACTAAGGGCGAAAAATAAAAAACTCAGCAGTTAAAATTGATAAGACTGGCTATTTATCATAGAAGTGAAGGAAATTTAAATAGCATGGCAAACTAAAATTGAAACCAATAAATACAGTTACCGAATATTGGGAATATGAAAACATTAAAAACTTATTTTAAAAAAACTGAAATTAAAATCATTTCGGAAGAACTGGAGGTTATGATAGCGATGATATGTTCCCATTTTTTTAACAGAATAAATAAGAGAATATTTTTTGGCAGTAAATGTCTTTACGTTTTTATCTAAGTCTATCGAAGGTAATTTTTGATTAAAATTTTTAAGGCAGAATAAAGCTTTAGAGAAGTCTAAAAGCTCTGCTTCTGAAAGGAACTGTATAATCTTTTCAACAGGATACCTTGACTGTTGCATAGTTAACACCCCCTTTAAATATATTCGTATTTTTATTGTTCCAAAAAAAGAGTAGGTCAGTATGACTTTTTAGATTAAGATTTCAGGTTTTCTGAAAGTAGCTGTATAATAGAAGAGTGTAAAGCAGGTCAGGAGGGTATAACCAGGATGAAAAAGAAGCTACCAATAGGTATAAGCACATTAAGCAAGATAGTTAAAGAAGGCTACATATATGTAGATAAGACTCCGTATATAGTTGAGCTTGTAGAGAGAGGGGTTTACTATTTTCTAAGCAGACCGAGGAGATTTGGCAAGTCATTATTTTTAGACACATTAAAAGAGGCATTTGAGGGTAACAGAGAGCTATTTAAGGGCTTATACATTTATGACAGATGGGACTGGGATACAAGATATCCAGTCATACACATAAGCTTTGCGAACAAGGTGTTAAAGACCAGGTCTGAACTTGAGAGCGAGATGATAGAGATACTAAGAATGAACATGAAGAGGCTAAACATAGAGTGTGAAAACATATCTAATGCGGCATCATGTTTTAGAGAGCTAATACTGAACTCTTCGGAGAGATATGGCAGGAACGTGGTTATTTTGATAGACGAGTATGACAAGCCCATACTGGACAACATAACGGACAAAGAGATAGCAAAGGAGATGAGAGAAGGGCTAAAAAACTTTTATTCAGTGATAAAAGGGCAGGATGCAAACATCAAGTTTGTCTTTATGACAGGGGTAAGTAAGTTTGGCATGGCATCTATCTTCTCAGGGCTAAACAATCTACTGGATATAACAATAAACAGGAAGTATTCATCAATATGCGGATATACTGAACCAGATTTAACAAGCTATTTTTCAGACTATCTGGAAGACAAAGACATAGATCAGATAAGACACTGGTATAATGGTTATAGCTGGACAGGAAGCGAGAGG
>JBEQAF010000061.1:0-13229 GCA_041640455.1 bacterium | reverse complement strand
TGCTCTTTATCTTTATCAATAGCCTCCCTTGCATCAGCAAGATAGTCCCATGCCTGATTATCCTCAGGGTGCCCTATCCAGATTTTAAAGTTGCCGTTTATCCAGGAACCTGGATGGATGTCAAACAGGGTTTCTGTATTCCCAAATCTGCCTATATAATCGCTGAAAGTAAGCATATTTATATCTTCTGCCTCTTCAATGGCATCATAAAGGGCTTTTAAAAAATCATATCCATCATTTTTATAAAATTCCCATGCATTCTCTCCATCCAGGATGATGGGCACAATATTATTTTCATGAGGTATGTTTTTTCTTATCTGCCTGAGCACATTGACAAAATGCATGGCAGCATCTTTTGGATTATATCGGCTGTAAACAAAGCCAATATTGTCTGAAAGTCTGTGGTCTCTGAAAAATATATGTATCGGTTTGTCTCCGTTAAAATACTTATAGGATTTATATAGCATCTGGGGAGTAAGATTAGAAAGCCATCTTTCTCTGAGCTTTAATGAGTTGAAAAGCACAGCTTCATCGGTTGCAGTCCATTTGATCCCCTCCTCTATCATCAGTCTAAGGGTATCATTACTGATAGAGCCCTCAGATGGCCACATTCCATCGGGGACTTTTTCAAAACTTGCCTTGCAGTAATCCTTAGCCTTTCTTATCTGCTCTCTCGCGTCTTCAACTCGTGAAAAAGGCTTTGGCAGTTTTGTATTTGGGTCTGAAACTACTGCTTCTCTATTATTTATAAGTAGTGGAAGAATAGGATGATAGAAGGGAGAGAAACTTATCTCGATCCTGTTGTTTTTATATGCCTCTCTGTATGATCCTATAATTTTACCCATTATCTCATAATGTTTTTTTATAATCGCTTCTTTCTCTTCCTGTAAAAAATCCTTGCCTTTCTTCTCCATTTCGGCAAGAAATCTGTCTCTTTTTCTGTGGAGCGGATCAATCCAGGCAAGATTAAAAAGCACCTGAAGATCCATATAGTCCTGTCTTGTAAAATATCTCTGCACTTCTGGATACTTCTCTTCAGTAATATCCTTGCCTCTTTTCTGAAGTAGTTCGTAATATCTTGGGAATGGCTTGATCATAAGCTCCCAGTTTGCCATAAAAAAGTCTTTAAGAATTATTGACCTTTCATAGACCGTGAGATCCCTCGGATCTTTTAGTGTAAGCTCAAGATGGAGTTCTGGTACACCTTCGAGATACATCTCAATCTGCTTCAACAGGGAAGGTGCAAAATTAAAAACAGGCTTAACCTTTTTGTAACCATCAAGAATCTCAAGCATATCAAGATAGTCTTTCGTACAATGAAGCCTGACCCATGGCATCTTAAACTTTTTCAACTCAGGATCATAATAGATGGGCTGATGCATATGCCATAAAATGGCAATATTGACAGGAAAGTGAGAGGACATTATTCTTTTTGCCTTTTGTCTAAAACTCTCTTTGCCTTGCCTTCAACCGGCGGTAGCGAATCGGGTGGCAATAAACTGATGGCAGGCGAAAGCCCTAAAACAGCAAGAATCTTCTCCCTTATAGTCTTCAAAAGCTCTTCCCTTTTTTTCTTGTTATTAAAAAATCCGCTCTCCACCTCAACCTGCAGTTCAAGGTTGTCGAGCCTTCCCTTTCTATCCACTACAAGTAGATACTGATGGAGTATGCCCGGTATGGAGAATATTACATCTTCTATCTGAGAGGGGAATACATTGACACCTTTAATAATCAGCATGTCATCGCTTCTGCCTTTTACTCTCTCCATCCTGCAAAGAGTTCTTCCGCAATCACATCTGCTATAGTCAAGGGTAGTAAGGTCTTTAGTTCTATATCTTATAAGCGGCAATGCTTCTTTAGTAAGGGTAGTAACCACAAGCTCCCCTTCCTTTGAAGGATCGATTACCTGAAGAGTCTTTTTATCCACAATCTCGGGAATAAAATGGTCTTCCCATATGTGAAGCCCATTTTTATAGATACATTCTCCTGAAAAGCCTGGACCGATAACCTCTGAAAGACCGTAATTATCGGTAGCCAGTATTCCCATCTTCTCCTCAATCTCCTTTCTCATGCTTTCAGACCAGGGCTCCGCTCCAAAAAATCCGAGTCTTACATTCAAACTTTTAAAATCAATCCCCATCTCTCTGGAGGTATCGTAAATCTGTAGGGCGTATGAGGGAGTACAGATCAATGCAGTGGTTTTAAAATCTCGCATGGTCAGTATCTGCCTCATGGTATTTCCAGTAGATATAGGGATAACCGTTGCGCCAACTCTTTCTGCACCATAGTGCATACCGAAAGCACCTGTAAAAAGGCTATATCCAAAGGATATCTGAACTATATCACTGCTTGTAAGCCCTCCTGCGGTAAGCACACGGGCAGTTAGCTCAGACCATGTGTGAATATCTTTTTTTGTATAACCTACCACGGTAGGAATACCAGTTGTCCCTGAAGAAGAGTGAACTCTTACCACCTTTTTCATAGGCTCTGCAAACATACCGTAAGGGAAGGCTTTTCTCAGGTCATCCTTTGTGGTGAAAGGAAGTTTTGCCAGATCTGAGAGCTTTTTTATATCCTTTGGTTTTATGCCTGCCTCATCAAACTTGGCTTTATAAAGAGGCACCTTATGATAAACCTTTTCAACTACAGACTTAAGTCGCTCGAGCTGAATCCTTTCAATTTCTTTTCTACTAAGACATTCTGATTTTTTGTTAAAATATCTTACTTTCATATCTCACTCTACATGGCAGATTTTGATTGAACAAGCCTTATAAGATAAAAATCAGGATTGCTCTTCTCTATCTCACTGTATATTTTCATTGCTTCGGGAAGATTATTCTTCCTTTCAAGAATTAAGGCTTCTTTCAGCTTAAGCTCTTGCTTTACAAACTGGGGGATATCCGTTGGTGCCTCTTTTGCATATTTTAAAGCCTCATCCAGTTTGTTTTCTTTAATCATAAGATCTACCATGAGAATTCTTGCGCTTCCTTTTAGAAAAGGATCTTTTATCTTTTCCGCATCTTTCAGCTCTACCTTTGCCTTCTCCGTATTGCCTTCGTCCTTATATATCTTTGCCAGAAAAAATGATGAATAATATCTGGCATCAGTAAATCTACTTTTCTTAATATCTTCAAGAATATTTTTCTTTTTAGCCAGATCTGTCTCGTCAAGAGCCTTTGAAAGCTGAGCAAATCCCATCACATTTACCTTCTTCAAATAATATGCGCCAAAGCTAACACCCAGAACCAGTAAAGATACAACAATAATTGCAGCAATAAACTTTGATTCATTTTCCTTGATATATTTTAAAAATTTAGCAGTAGTAGTTATAAACTCGTCAGGCTGTTTGAGAGCCTCTTTTTTTGATATCTTTATCTTTTTTGCCATCTGTTCCCCCGATAAGTTTTATAAGCTTTCAATATAATTTAAAGCACCTTTAAAGTCAAGTACAAGTAGGGTATTAAGGGTTTGGAGAGGCTTCAAGCTCCTTTCTGAAATAGTCTCTGCTACCATGTGCAATCTCCCATTCAAGCCTTGCTGTTTTTGGATGGTCGTAGGATACTTCTATGCCAAATCTGATAAGATTTTTCCTCAGATAATTAATTCTCTTAGACAGCTCTTTAATCTCCATGAAGCTCTGTTTTGAAAAAGGTGTGTTAGGCTTGGGAACAAAGGGGCTCAGTGTGAAGATTCTTTTTTTAAAGAAGCTCTTGCTGTCTTTTTCAATCTTTCTGATTTTTTCGGCAATTTTTATTATCCCGTCCAGATCTTCCATCTCCTCCTCTGGCAGACCATACATGAAGTATAGCTTTAAATTTTCCATCCCTTCTTGAAGAGACATAAAAACTGCTTTTTCAATATGCCCTTCATTAACCCCTTTATTTATAATATCTCTAAGCCGCTGGGTACCTGCTTCTGGCGCCAGTGTAACTGTTTTTGTCCCCCCTGCTTTGAGTAATCTAAGAAACTCCCTGTCCACAAGATCTGTTCTTAAAGATGAGATAGAGAAATTTTTTCCTCTCTGAAGGGCAAAATCCATCATCTCCTTTATATGGGGGTGAAAGGATGTGGCTGCCCCCAGAAAACCAACCTTTTTCACAGAACTGACTTCAATTATATGTTTTACAAGCTCTTTACAGGCAAATCTCGGGGGGCTGTAAAGAGTTCTGGATATGCAAAACCTGCAAAAGGCTGGACAGCCTCTCGAAATTTCAATAAGCTCGCACTCGCCAAACTCCGCCCTTGTAGTATAAAAAACACTTCTTGCAAAATCATTTTCAAAATTTTTGTAAAAAATCCGTTTGGAAGGAATGCTATCTATAGATGGAATGTATATGCCTTCTATATCTTTAACTTTTTTTAGCAGTGTGTTTTTATCAGGATACTCAAGACAAAGATTTAGAAAGGCAGGATAGCTCTCTTCTGCCTCTCCTAAAAAAATAATATCCAGCACATCAGCCAGCGGTTCAGGGTTCTCAGTAACTGCTGTTCCACCACCGATAATTATGGGGAATCCGCTTCTCTTCCTTGATTCAAGAGGTATGGAAAGGCTTTTTAATGACCTTAAAAGATTTATAAAATCAAGCTCATAGGATAAAAAAAAAGCTAAAACCTGTGCTTCTCTAATATCAAACTGATTATCCAGAGAAAAGATGGCTCTTGATTTCTTATTACCTTCAAAGAAAAATCTACCAACCCCTGTATGCCTTACTCTGTTAGTTAATTCAAAAATTCTGTGAAAGGCAAGCGTGCTTATGGCTATGTTGTAATTCTCAGGATAAATAAGGGCTACGTTCAGTATGCCTTTTCTTCCTTTTTCGCCCTTTTCTTCTTTAAGTATCTCCTTTCTCAGTCTTAAATAATCAGTCATCCCCTATCAGTCAGCCTGATACCTTATAAATGCAGGCGTCTCAAGCTCCTCATATGAAAGCTCATCACCTACAGATATGGGTCTTTTCTGTCTGACTCTGTTTACACCGAGCTCCTTTTTCTCTGAGGCATCAAATCCTGTCGCAACCACTGTAATTCTTATAGAATCTGTCATGTTCTCATCAATAATGGCACCGAATCTTATATTCGCATCTTCTCTTGCTGTTTCTTTTACTATGTTCGCTGCCTCCTCCACCTCTGAGAGGGTTAGATCATAGCCGCCAGTAATATTAAGAAGCAGCCCCCTCGAACCATGCAGGCACACCTCTTCAAGCAGAGGATTGGATATGGCTTTTTCTGCAGCCTCTCTTGCCCTATTCTCACCTGATGCCACACCAATACCTATTCTGGCTATGCCAGTCTCCTGCATAACCGATTTTACATCTGCAAAATCAATATTTATCAGTCCATTGATGGTTATCAGGTCAGATATCCCTTTTACCGCCTGATAGAGTACATCGTCGGCAAATCTGAATGACTTCATCAAAGGTGTGTTACGATCAAGGAGAGCTAAAAGTCTGTTATTTGGGATGGTTATAAGGGCATCCACATTATTTTTCAGCTCCCCGAGCCCCTTTTCTGCCCTTTCAGATCTATTCTTCCCTTCAAACTGAAAGGGTTTGGTTACCACGCCAATGGTAAGTATATTTAGCTCCTTTGCTACCTTGGCTATTACAGGAGATGCGCCGGTACCTGTTCCGCCTCCCATGCCTGCCGTAATAAAGAGCATGTCTGCGCCGATCAGAGCATTTTTAATATCTTCCATGCTTTCCAGTGCAGCTTCTTTTCCCTTTTCTGGATCTCCGCCAGCTCCAAGCCCCTTGTTGCTTATGCCAAGCTTTAGCTTAAAAGGTGCTCTGTTTTTCTTCAAATCCTGAGCATCTGTGTTTGCCGCCCAGAACTCTACACCATCTATCCCCTGTTCTATCATGTTGTTAATGGCATTACCACCCGCACCACCAACACCAAAAATCTTTATCTTTGCTTCAAATAGTTCCTCTTTTTGAACTTCTATCATCTATGCCTCCTGTAAAAATATCTTTTTATTCAAAAAAATCTTTAAAAAAAGTTTTTAATCTCTCTATAATCTGAGTCCAGCTCCAATTCTTATCGTTGTCACCACCAGAATCTTTATAAATATTTTTGCTTCCGTATATTACGAGACCAACCGCAGTTGAAAACTGAGGAGATGAGACCAGATCAACCACTCCAGCTACTTCAGGCACGCCAATCCTTACGGGTAGCCCAAATACCTGCTCCCCAAGCTCCACTGTGCCGTTAAGAAGTGCACCGCCTCCTGTAAGCACAATACCTGACGTTATAAAATTGCTTACCTCAGACTTTATAATCTCCCTGTTCACAATAGTAAATATCTCTTCTATCCGGGGCTCAATAATCTCAGCCAGTGTTGCTCTTGAAATAATTCTATTTCTTCTTGTGCCTACGGAGGGCACATCTATCATCTCAGTCTTATCAACCAGCGACGTCATTGCAGAGCCATGTTTAATCTTGAGAGATTCCGCCTCCTGAGTGGCAGTCCTGAGCCCTATAGCAATATCATTGGTTATATGATTACCACCGAGGGCTATTACAGAAGAATACTTAATGCTACCATTGTGAAATACTGCAATATCCGTTGTTCCACCACCGAGATCAACAAGGGCAACTCCCAGATCCTTTTCGTCCTCTGTAAGCACAGCTTCACTGGATGCAAGCTGTTCAAGCACTATGTCTTCCACCTTAAGTCCTGCTTTTGTACAGCATTTAATTACATTCTGGACAGCTGTAACAGCAGCAGTTACTATATGTACCTTTACCTCAAGCCTTATACCGCTCATGCCGAGAGGCTCTTTTATCCCATCCTGATTATCAACTATATATTCCTGAGTTAGAACATGTATAATCTCCCTATCGGTCGGAATATTAAGAGCCTGTGCTGCATCTATAACCCTTCTCTTGTCATCTTCCCTAACAACCTTGTTTTTTATGGCTATCACACCTGTGCTGTTATAACTCTTTATATGACCACCCGCAATTCCTACATAAACATTATTAATTTTAACACCTGCCATAACCTCGGCATCGTGTACGGCTTTTTTTATAGAATCTACCGTCTCGTCTATGTTTATTACCACTCCCTTTTTTATACCTTTAGATGGCGCCATACCAAAGCCTATTATCTTCAAAGTAGAATCGGTCAGTTCACCCACTATGGCGCATACCTTGGTTGTCCCTACGTCAAGACCTGTTATTATTCTTTCATTACCTGATCTGCCCATTTTTACCTCTAATTATTTTTTTGCTTAACTGACAACCCTTTAAGATACCTTGCATCGACATATTCAATGTTTTCTTTTTTATTTACAATATCAGTCCAGAGCTTTTTAAGATTTAAAATCTTTTTTTCCATCTCCTCATAGGATATGTAAATGGAGGGCACCTCGTTTCTTGATGTTTTCAGATCAAGACTTTTTATCTCCATATGATTCTGAAAGAGCTTTATCTCTGAGGGTAGTATAAAGGGTGTTGACTGATTATCGAGCAGAATAAACTGGCAACCCATTCTCAGCCGAAAAGAAGAGGTATCTGAATCATCGGTAACCGATATAACAGGCACATCAATATTTTCTCCTGTAGACATGGGTCTTATAACTTCTCCGTTCTCGTCCAGAAGCTTAAGCTCTGAATCCAGAAGTATTGCCACTGGTTTCTTCTCCTTTATCTCAACTGCAATTCTATTGGGCATCTCTTTTCTAATAAATGCACTCTCTATATAAGGTCTTGTTGCCAGAAATAGTTTAACATTTTCTGTAGGAAAGGTAAAAATATTTGGATTAATTTCAATAATTGGGTTAACAAAACTTCTTATTTCTTTGTCAGCAAACTCGCTGGCTCCGATAATCGATAGCTCTCTGATTGTCAAAAACTCTTTACTAAAACTGCTTAATTCGTTTTCCACAAAGGGTTTAGTCAGGCTGTAAGTATGAGAAACTAAAAGAAAGCCGATACCAATAATAAAAAATACCAGTACGAGCTTTTTAATAAGCCTTTTAACCATGCTTTTCTTTCTCTCGCTCTCCAGCTTCTGCCTTAAATTTTTTCTTCCCATAATTTATTCGCCCGAACAGTTATATAATTTTGCCTTTTTTAAAATAAGCTCTACAAGGTCTTCAAAGCAGATTCCGCTGTATGCTGCTGCTTTTGGAAGAAGACTTGTCTCTGTCATCCCAGGTATAGTATTTATCTCCAGCGCATAGGCTTTTTCATCGGAAAGGATAAAATCCACCCTTGCAGCACCGCTGCATCTTATGGCATCATAGGCAGACCTTGCTATCATCTTTACCCTTTCAATCTGTTCTTCCGAACACGAGGCAGGCGGAAGGATGTATTCGGTCTCTCCTTTAGTATATTTTGAGCTATAATCATAAAAACCCTTTTTAGGTCTTATCTCTATAGGTGTTAAAACCATATCGTCTATTACAGATACGGTTATCTCCACACCCTTCACGTATTTTTCAAGAAGTACTTCATAATCCAGCTTAAAAACACTTTTTAGCGCCTCTTCATACTCCTCTTCGTTATTTACAATGTAAACACCTATGGTAGAGCCCTCTCTTGGAGATTTTACCACCAGTGGGAAATCTATATTTCTCTTATCGGTAAAAGATTTTAATACCTGAAACTCTGGGGTAAGTATCCCTTTCTGATTCCAGATAATCTTGGTCATAATCTTGTCTATACCGATGGCGGATGCAAGCAGAGAAGCGCCCGTATAGGGGATTTTAAGCAGTTCCAGAAGTCCCTGTACAGTGCCATCCTCTCCATATCTTCCGTGAAGGGCTATAAAAGCCACATCTATCTTAGCCTCTAATATCTGCTTTACCATGTTTTCATCAACCATCAGCTCGCAAACATTATAGCCTTTTTCTCTAAGCGCCTTTGATATGGCTGTTCCGGTCTTAATCGAGATCTCTCTCTCTCTGGATATGCCACCAAATATCACGCCCACTTTCATAAAACAGTAGCCTTTACCTTATTGTTCATATTGAAATAGATAACCTCCTCTTTTAATACAATTCCCTTCTTTAAATATACCTTCTGCTTGATAAGCTCAATCAGCGTAAGCACATCTTTCGATGTGGCATTACCTGTATTTACAATAAAATTTGCGTGTTTTTCCGATATCTTAGCGCCCCCTACCTGATAGCCTTTAAGCCCTATCTCCTCAATAATTCTACCTGCATAGTCGCCTTCAGGGTTTTTAAATACAGAACCACAACTGGGCAGATCAAGCGGCTGCGTAGCCCTTCGTTTATTTATATATTCTGCTACTTTATTTTTTATATCCTCCTCCTTGCCTCTCTTTAATCTAAAACCTGCCCCCAGAATAACTGAGTCATTTTCTATGCTAAAGTTTCTATAACCATAACAGAGCTTATCTTTTTCAAGGCTATGAAAACCCTTAGACAGACTGAAAAAATTAACAGACGTTACAAAGTCCATTATTTCAGAGCCGAATGCGCCTGCATTCATCCTTAAAAGCCCTCCCAGTGTAGCAGGTATGCCTGCAATAAACTCCAGCCCCGTAACTGCTTCTCTTATTAAAAAGCCTGTAACCTCAGAGGAGAGATTGCCCGCCCCAAGATAAACATAAATCTCATCTCCCCTATAGGCTATAATTGCTCTCTCTTTAAAACCTTTTGTAGTATTTATCACGAGACCATCAAAATAATCATCTGAGACAAGTATATTACTGCCTCTACCCATTATAAAATAACATAGACCTTCTTTTGCAATAAACTCTGCAGTTATTTCCATATCCCTGTGATCCACAGGAAACATCAAATATTTAGCCTTACCACCTATCTTCCAGGTGGTAAGCTCTTTTAGAGAAGCGTCTTTTTCAATAGCACCTGAAAAACTTTTTAACAATTCTGACTCCTAAGCCTCTTTTTTTAAATACTCAAGAAGCTGTTCCCCTATCTTGTAAACATCTCCTGCTCCGAGAGTAAGCAACAGATCGCCTTCTTTTACAAATCCTTTCAAAAAGTTCAGGCTTGACTCTTTATCTCCTGTGAAATATACCTCCTTATGTCCGTGTTTTTTTATACCATCGGCAAGCCCTTTGCCTGAAACTCCTGGTATCTCATCTTCCGAAGCGCTGTATATATCCATTACGCATACCACATCAGCCTGATAAAAAGAGGTAAGAAAATCTTCAAAGAGGTCTTTTGTTCTCGAATATCTGTGGGGCTGAAAAAGCACTATTATTCTCCCATTCCAGTACTTTCTCGCCGTATCTATGGTTGCCCTTATCTCGGTGGGGTGATGACCATAATCATCAACTACCTCTATGTTTTTTTCTCTCCCTTTTACCTGAAAACGCCGCTGGATCCCTTTAAAGGTTAAAAAAGCATCCCTTATGGTATCAAAGTCTACATCAAGCTCAATCCCCACCCCTATGGCAGCAAGAGAGTTCAGCACATTGTGAGTACCCAAAACATTGGTCTTTATTCTACCCAGATTTTTATCTTGAAAGATTACATCAAACTCACTGCCGTCTCTACCCACGAAAACATTTTCTGCCTGAAGGTCTGCCTGTTTAGAAAACCCGTAGGTCATTACCCTTCTCTTTAACCTGTCCATTATCCTTTGAATACCTGGGTGTTCAAGACACAGGATATTAAGTCCATAAAATGGCACCTTGTTTAAGAAATCCACAAAGGCATTCTCAAGGTTCTCAAAATTGCCGTAGTGTTCCATATGCTCTCTCTCGATATTTGTGGCTATGGCAATGGTAGGCGAAAGAAGCAGAAAACTTCCATCACTCTCATCTGCTTCCGCTACAATAAAGCTTCCCTGCCCTAACTTTGCATTGGTACCAATGTTGTTTAGCTTTCCTCCTACTACCATAGTGGGATCCATACCTGCACAGAAAAGCAGGTGAGAGATTAGTGAGGTAGTAGTGGTCTTACCATGGGTGCCCGCCACAAGAACACTGTATTTCATTCTTAAAAGTTCCGCCAGCATCTCAGCTCTCAGAATGACCGGTATCCCCATCTCATTAGCCTTTAATAGCTCAGGATTGTCTTTTTTTATGGCGCTCGAGATTACAATACAGCCTGCATCTTCTATGTTATTTTCACTATGTCCATAAAATATTCTGGCTCCGAACTGCTCAAGTCTCTTGGTAGTATCGGTTTCTTTTAAGTCAGAGCCCGAAACCTTATAGCCGAGATTGATAAGAACTTCAGCAATACCACTCATACCAATCCCACCAATTCCAACAAAATGTATCTTTACATCCTTTTTGTACAATTTAGATCCTCCATTATATGATTTACTATCTCCTCTGCTGCATTTCTGAAAGCAAAAGATTCCATATTTTTTGACATCTTTTCAAGCTTATCCGGATTATTTAAGAAATCAGCTATTATCTCAGCCAGCCTTTTGCTATCCATCTCTTTTTCCTGAAATACCAGTGCTCCTCCTGCATTTTTAAGAGCCTCTGCATTTTTTGTCTGATGGTCATAGATGGCGAATGGGAACGGGATTAATACTGCCGGTCTTCTTACTGCAATTATCTCTGATACAGTCATAGCTCCTGATCTGCCTATGATAAGATGCGCCTTTTTATAATATTCAGGCATATTATCAGTAAATCCGAACACATGTGCACTGATACCCAGATCTTCATAGGCTTTTTGAACCCATTCTTTGTTTGATTCGCCTGCCTGATGAAAAATGTTTACACTCTCCATGTTTATAAACCTAACTGCTTCCACCATTAGCTGGTTAATAAATCTTGCCCCCTGAGAGCCGCCGAGAACCAGTATATTCATCTTTTCGTCTTTTCTAAAAACATTATACTTCAGTGGCTCATTAAAAAAGATACTTTTTATGGGATTACCTGTAACCAGAACCTTTTTTTGATCAAGATAGGCTTTTGCCTCTTCAAAGCCTGCAAAAACCTTCTTTGCAATTCTCGAAAGATATTTTACAGAAGCTCCAGGGATAGCATTCTGTTCCTGAAGATAGATTTTTGCTCCAAGAAAAAAGCCTGCTATGGCTGCAGGCACACAAACAAAACCTCCTGTTCCTATTACCGCCTTTGGCTTTTTTCCAAGAAAATAGAAAAACAGAGTTATAACAGCCATTGCTGTCAGAATAGCTCCTTTTAAAGCCTTTGTAATACTTTTACCTTTAATGCCCGCAAGGTTAACAAATATTTTTCTTACAGGAAGATTAAAAATCTTCTTTTCAATCCCCTGCTCATTTCCCACAAATACAACCTCAAACCCTCTTTTAACAAGCTCTTCCGTAATACTCATTGCAGGAATCACATGACCGCCTGTGCCTCCACCGGTTACCACAATCACTCCTCAATCCTCCTGCTGATATTTAAAAGCAACCCTATGGCAATCATATAACATATCATGGCACTACCACCGTAGCTCACAAAAGGAAGAGGTAACCCCTTAGCAGGAGCAAGGGAGAGATTAACCAGCATATTTATAACCGCTTCAAGAGAGATAAAAAGTGTCAATCCACAGGCAAGAAGCGCCAGATAATTATTTTTATCGCTAAGTTTTAAAGAGAGGTAAAATCCTCTGCAGGTAATAATCAGAAAAGCCATAACCACCAGAAGACAGCCCACAAACCCGAGCTCTTCTCCAATTACGGCAAATATAAAATCCGTATGAGCCTCCGGCAGAAATGTAAGTTTCTGCCTTCCTAAACCTGGTCCGATACCAGTAAGCCCGCCTGCTGCAAAGGAATAAAGAGATTGAACAATCTGATAGGATGCCCCGCTCTGATGTTGCCATATATCTAAAAATGCTTTCAATCTTGCCACTCTGTAGCTCTGACTTGTAGCAAGATAGATTAGAACAGGCACAAGAAAAAGCACCATAGAGATAAACCAGTATCTGAACCTTGAACCACCTATTATGAGCATAATAAGTGATATGGTAAGAACTACAAAAAAACCACCAAAATCGGGCTCACCCATAAAAAGCAGTCCCAGTATACCTATTATTACCATATAGGGGAATACACCCTTTTTAAAACTTGTCAGTTTTTCAGGGGATTTTCTGCTCAGTGAAGATGCCATAAATATGATAAGAACCAGTTTACAAAAAAAGGAAGGCTGAATCTGAAATCCCAGGGGTGTCTTTAGCCATCGTTTAGCACCCTTTACCGAATGCCCCACATTGGGTATCAGCACCAGTATCATCAATATAATTATTATGATAAGAAACCAGTATATATTTTTCTGCAGTGTTTCAGTAGGTATCTTT
>JBEQAF010000060.1:0-13294 GCA_041640455.1 bacterium | reverse complement strand
GATATATGTTTGCCATTGTATGACTTTCTGGTCTTTTTCTTTACCTTGTTTCTCTTTAAAATAGCTTTAATCGTCTCCTCTGAAACCTGAATGCTGTATTTTCTCCAGATATAAGATCTAAGTCTTCTATATCTGAATCCTGTCCTTTCAGATTCTTTGACTATGAGCTCTTCTAATGAATGCTCTGTCTTTTTAGGGCTGTTGTGAGGACGTCTGCTTAAATCCTGAAGGATGCCATCCCGAGCCCTTCTTACCGTGTTTCGGGATATTCCCAAGATACGGGCTGTCTTTGAAACATTGCCATCATTTTTTGCCAAAACCTTTCGCACCAGCTCCCTTGCCTTAGTAGCTTCTATCTCCCTCAGTTCATGATATAAAACGCTCATAGGCTGTTCCTCCATCCTTTAAGTGATCTCACCTTCCTCTGCCAGGAGAAACCAAGTCTCTTCATTATATCAAGTATTCTGTGGAAAGCCTCTTTCCTGCTTATCGTTTCCTTTGCATCCTTCCATTTACCTCCTTTTACTTCAATAAAATCAAACTGGTTAATATGTCTATACCTATCTGGTATTTACTCCCTTACTTTCCTTGCTTTTATTTTATTTTTGATTTATCATTATTAAAGATACGGAATAAAGAATGCAATATAGCTTAAACGTTGTATATCAAAGCAAAGAGTATGTCAAATAATATTTCAAAATCAAACATAGCTAAAAACATAAAAAAATCAATGAGAGAAAGTAGTATTTCACAAGATCAACTTTCAAAACTAGCTGATTTATCTTTTAATACCATTGCAAATATTGAAGCTGGTAATAATCCCAATCCCACAATTGAAACAATAGAAAAAATTGCTAAAGCACATGGAGTTTCAATTGATGAGTTATTAAAAAAATAAAAATTATGGCTAATCGGACTGTAAAATTAAATTCAGATATTCAGGGAAAAATGATTAATAAAAATCAAGAAACTTTTGTTTTGGTAGACGAAGAACAAAACACTACTTATTCTCTTGATGAAGTTTTGAATAAAGTAATTATGGGGGATTGTTTAAAAGTAATGAAAAAATTGCCTACTGAATCTGTTGATTGTGTTTTCGTTGACCCTCCATATTTTTTACAACTCCCGCCTAAAAAATTATTGAGATGGACTGGAAGTGTAGTAAATGGTGTAAATGACCAATGGGATGTATTTAGAGATTTTGATGATTATGATAATTTCACAAAAAATTATCTGACAGAAATTAAAAGATTGATGAAGCCAAATGCTACAATCTGGGTAATTGGCACATATCACAATATTCATAGAATTGGGAAAATAATGTTAGATTTAGGGTTCTGGATTTTAAATGATGTTATATGGTTCAAAACTAATCCGATGCCTAATTTTTTAGGTGTTAGATTTACAAATGCCACTGAAACTTTACTTTGGGCTGTGAAAGATAAGAAAGCTAAAAAATATACGTTTAATAAAGAATTGGCAAAAAGTTTTAATGGTGGGAAATTAGGAATAAACGTTTGGCAAATACCGCTTTGTTCAGGACAAGAGAGATTAAGAAATGAAAAGAGAGAAAAAATACATTCAACACAGAAACCAGAAGAATTATTAAGAAGAGTAATTTTAACTTCTACTAAAGAAGATGATATTATTTTTGACCCGATGGCTGGGACTGGAACAACTGGTTACGTGGCTAAAAAACTAAATCGTCAATTTATATTAATTGAAGCTAATAAAGATTATGTTAATGCTATTGAAAATAGATTTAATCTAAAATTTAATTCTTTATTCTAAATATGGACTACGAAAAATTTTGTTCAATTCTAAATAAACATATTTTTGAAGGCGAAAAGAGAGAATTATTAAAAAATATCGCTGAAAGACCGGAACGCTTTATTGGTTTATTTAGACCAACTAAACCGAGTGCTAAAATTCTTCAGCATATCTTGCAATCCCACGAAATTAGATTTGGCGATGCTTTTGAAGAATTGATTGAAGAAATTTTAAGAGAACTTAATTTTTCAATTCTCAATAAATCAATTGTTGGCGAAAATGGCGATTCTTTATCATTAGACCAATATTATGAAGGTAAGGGAATTTACTATTTTATTGAGCAGAAAGTTAGAGATGACCATGATTCCACTAAGAAACGAGGTCAGATTTCTAATTTTGAAACAAAATTAGAAACTTTGTACAAAAAACACAAAGACAAGCTGGTTGGAATTATGTATTTTATAGACCCCGATCTTTCAAAGAATAAAAATTATTATTTACCAGAATTAAAAAGATTTAGCGAGTTTTACGGAGTAAAAACTCATTTACTCTACGGAAAAGAATTGTTTGATTATCTCGGCAAGCCTGACTTATGGGAACAAATTCTTTTTTGGTTGAAACAATGGAAGAATAGTTTGCCGGAAATTCCGGAAATTGATTTTGATAAAACGCCAGAAGAAAGTTTTGAAGAAATTAAAGAATTGCCGATTAGACATTGGCGAAAGTTATTAGAGAATGAAAAATTGTGGACAGAGGGAATTATTAAGGCAGTATTCAGGAATGGAGAAACGTTAAAATTAGTCTTAAATTATTTTGAGAATCAACTAACTAACCCATATAGAGAGCTTTCAAAACTTTTAAGGTCTTTGTTAAATAATTATTGAAAACATTATGAGCAAACACAATAAAATCGCCAAGAAATTAACAAAAAAATTAATACCGACTATAAATCTCAAAAGGGTATTGATTTAGTTACGCATGATAAAGTAATTGAAGTTGAGACGAAAAAATCTAGTTTGGCTCAAGGAATCGGGCAAGCAGTAAAATCAAAGAAGGTTAGTTATCTTGCTGTAAACAAAATCAATATTAATAACGCACTCGAAGCAACTAAAGGATGCGAAGTAGGTGTTTTTAGCGAAACATGAAAATTATTAAAAAGCAATTATAAAGAGATAATTTAAATCAGCGGATCGTCTACGAAACAGGCAAAAAGGAAGTATGTTGGGGAAAGGAATTTTTGCCAGCCAGTCAAAATTTTTGGTAGAGTTACTGCCCGCCTGTCTGCAGCGGGTTAAAAAAATGCTTCCGGATTTTTTCCATATTTTAAAGTTAGTTTTAAAAATTGTCTAATTTTTGCTCACCAGTGAGATTAAAAGTTATTTTATCTTTATTTATGCCACGTAAGATTAGATATTCGGGCGAGCTTTCCTTTTCACTACTTGATTTTAATTTAGTATCATTATTATATTGAAAGCTGGTATTGTTAATACTATAATAACCTACAATCAAGCTTTTGAATTTATAACATGAGAAAACAATATCAAATAAGTGAGAGGGCTTTAAAAAATTAAGTTCGATTCTAAGATGAGAATTCTATAAGTGATGTCAAAAATCTCAAAGGCGTCTGGAGATGATATTGAAGACTTAATTATTTAATCCATCCAAAATACTATGACTTCAAAACAAAACTCAATAAACGAAAGTACAGAAAATGTTAAACCTTATTTCAGGCAAAATAATATTGTCATTTATAATGATGATATTTTAAACATTTCTGCTATTCCATCAAACTCCATAGATTTAATTGTTACCTCTCCACCTTACAACGTTGACGTTAATTCCACATCTCACACTGATAACTTATCCTATGAAGATTATTTAGAATTTACACAAAAGAAGAGAGATGGTTTTAAATGTGTAATTTGTGGTAAGGGAATAAAAGATGGTGTTGAATTACATGTAGACCATATTAAGCCAAAATATTTAGGAGGGGAATCTACAATTGAGAATGGACAGACATTATGCGCACAACATAACTTTATTAAGAAAACGTTAAATCAAACTGAGACTGGAAAGAAAATGTTTATTCGTCTTTATGAGTTAGCTAAAAGTGAAGGGAACGAAGAGTTGAAAAAATTTTGTACAGAAATTTTAAAAATATATGAAAAATTCAATATGAATTGTCATATTGTCTGGAAAAAGTGAGGCATTCCATTAGAATAGCAATTATTTTTTACATCTTTCACATAAAAGCCCATTAAAATCCCAGCTCTTCGTTTACGATGAGGACGTGAAAATCAGTTAGACGTGGTTTTCTTTCCATTATAGAGATTACTCTGCAGATTCTATCTGGTGACTTGCAATCACTACAGAATCCTGTGTCTTTGCAAGGGGTTTTGAAATTAAGCCTTCTTGCATTAGGTGGAGATGCCCAGTTTTTAATCCTTTTTACTGCCTCATCGATATTTCCTTCCACTATTTTGTTTCTTCCCACAACAAGAATTACCTTTTTTGGTCCAAAAATCATAGCTGCAACTCTATTTCCAGTAGCATCAATGTTTACTATAAACCCATCGGTTGTAATGGCATTTGCACTGCATAGATATACATCACTCAACATGGCATTTTTCATTATGTCTAACTTCTGCTCTGGTGTTAATCCTGGCTGGTTATGATTAAATAACGTTTTTCCCATATCTGTCAATAAATTGACAACACCTAAGTCAGCAATGGTCATCGACCCGCCTACTCCTATTGAGCAAGCATCTTTAGCATTTTCTAAAATATAACTTACAGCATGACTTTTCTCAGGAAAATAAAAGGCTGTAAAACCATTTTCCTTAAGTTTTTCAACAGTGCTTAGGCACTTTTTTTCATATTTCCACTGATTAAGCTCATAGGTCAAAGACATCGTTATTCTCCTGATTTTTTATAAATTTTATAACAAAAAAATTTTTTCTGTAACTGGCAAAATTATTATGAAAGTAATTTTATAAAATCAGCCATTTGGCATAATTCTTAAGCTGAAAAAAACAAAAAAATATAAGTCTGCGAAAACACATTGTAAAGAAATAAGATACTGATTTTTAAATAATTTTTTCCTATAAAATAAAAGATTAAAATCATTAGACAAAAATAATACAACTTTTATCTTTTTTATTGATTTTCTCAATAAGACGGAATAAAATAAAAAAATAATGAAAATTTTATTACATTTTTTAAAAAAAAATAATGAAAATTTAAAATTAGTATCTCAGTCCTGCGCTGATAAAAAAGGCATAAGCAGCCTGATTTGCAGAATCACAGCTTTTCTTTCCATACTTAATAAGAAGCTAATTGTTTTCTTGTTTCTTTTTATTTTCACTATCTTTTCACTGGTAGAAGTAAATATTATTGATAATTATTATGGTCTTTTCGTGCTTAAAAAACAATCGGGAATAGGTATAGAGATTACCAATGATATCTACTCTGATCAAGTAAATCGGATGCTGTTTAAGATAGATCTTAACCCCTTTTATGAGAATGTTGTAGTTAAAAAATTCACGGATAAGGATGAATATCCCTTCTTAAGCTATGTTTGGGATATAAATAATGGAAGAGGATTTGTAAGAAATCTCCTGAGTGAAAATAGAAAGATCATTTACATCTTTTCAAGATATAAGGAAGAGAATGGTGCCATACCCAAGGGGTTGTTTCTTGGTGGAGAGCTCCCGATTACAAGCTACAATGCAGACAGAGATTTTTTAAACGATACAGGCATGGCATACTATGACGGCGTTAGATGGTATCATATCTGGTGTTCTACCAATCAAGGGTTTGCATCAGTTTTAGATCCTAATGTTCTTTACTCACCAGTCACCTGGAAATACATTGATTCTGAGATAGTAAAAAACGATGAAAAAAGTCTTATTCTAAAAAGCAGTCACATTGCCTATGTTGATAGTGTGCCACTCGCTATAAATAGATTTGCTTACTTCAGAGCAGGAGAGCCATATTTTATCCTGGATATGAAGATCAAAAATATAGGTGACAGAATGGCAGGATATTATTATATTTATGGAGACGAACCCTGGTTAGGTGATTATGGTTATTCAGCAGGAGATGTGGGCTGGACAAAAGATGGGCTGGTTCTCACGGAAAAGGAGATCGATCCAACCAAGCATCATTTTGTTGGTTTTTTTGATTATGGCAATGATTTGATAGGTGAGCAGCATGTTTATACCAATATTGCTAACTTTATTGAATGGGATCCTTCAAATCCACCTTCAAATGTTTATTTTTCCAATCAGTTTGGCTCAATTGATCCTAAAAAACCTCTTTCTCATGAGTTAAACCGGGTTGTATCTCTGCAGTGGGGACCCATTTACCTTAAACCTGGTGAGATCAAAGAGATTAAACTTGCAATCGGTATGGCTTATTTTAACGATAAGCTCAATTTTCCCATGAAGCCCATCGTTGATTTCGCTGAGAAATAATTGCTATCTCATTAGATTCAGCTGAGATATTACTGCAAATCCCGTCTGATTAAAACAAAATCCTTCTTTCTGACAGAAGCTTTTTGAATAAAGCCTGTCGGGAAACTCGTCAAAATCAAATTTACCAATAAGATTGGTTGTATCCTGCTGATACCAACAGTTATTGATCTTTATCTCAACCCATGCATGTTCTATAAAATCATTCTTTAATCTTATCTCTCCTGTAACTATTCTCAGGTCTTTATCCTCTACTCCAAGCGCTCTGTACAACGACGCAAGCAGAACTGCTTTTCCTATGCAGCTTCCTACTCTATTTTCCAATGTAAAATCAACTGAAGCGTCAGCTACCATTGGAAAATAGTCAATAAAATCTCTTACAAAATAATATGCCTCTTTGACGCTTTTAATTTTTTTTAAAACTGGTTTAAGCATGCTGTTATCAGGGTCAATAAGGCTCTGATATTCTTGAGGATTAATAGCCATAATACCTTCAAAGCTATTTATCTTTGACTTTCGTTCTTTTATAAGATAAAGTCCGGAAATAAAAATCAGCGACAACATAAATAGGATTGCTAAGATTTTCTTAATTAGCATATTTTAATTTTATCTTTATTTCAAAAAAAGTAAAGGGAATTTTTTTAAATACTGTTATAATCGGTTTTATTTAATGATATAATAGGCTCGATTAAATCACTATGAAATCAGCTCACTGGAAAATCCGTTCCCATAATTCTGAACTGGCAAAAAGCCTGTCTATCAATCTAAATATTAAAATGCCAATAGCACAACTTCTCATAAACAGGGGGATTGATAATCCGGATTCTGCTTATGAATTTTTATATCCTGCCCTTTCCAGAATTCCATCACCCAATCTGATAAAAGACATTGAAATAGGTGTAATTCGTGTCATTAACGCATTGAAAAATCATGAAAAAATCTGCATTTACGGTGACTATGATGCAGACGGCATTACAGCCTGCGCCCTTATGGTTTTATTTTTTAAGGAGCTCAGGGCAGATGTAACATATTATGTGCCTGACAGGATTAAGGAGGGCTACGGGCTTAATAATAATGCCATATTAAAACTTAAAAGCGAAGGTGTTAAGCTTATTATTACGGTTGATTGTGGTATCAGAGATCATGATGCAGTTAAATACGGAAATAGCATTGGCATTGATTTTATAATTACAGATCATCACATACCCACGAGTACCATGCCAGAGGCTGTTGCAGTTATAAATCCTAAAAGAGAGGATTGCTCTTTTCCTTTTAAAGAGCTTGCTGGTTGCGGGGTTGCTTTCTATTTTCTTATTGCTCTGCGCTCTCAACTAAGAAAAATTGGAGTCTTTACAGCACTTAAAGAGCCCAATCTAAAGGAATATCTTGACCTCGTAGCTATCGGCACTGTAGCTGACATGGTACCACTTACTGGTCCAAATAGAATATTTGTAAAATACGGATTGCAGGAAATTTTAAGAACCAAAAAAAAGGGATTAAAAATTCTTAGAGAAAATCTTTTATTGGATACACTTGATGTAAAAAGTATCTCTTTTAGAATGGCGCCAAGAATAAATGCATCGGGAAGAGTTGACTCTCCCCTCGAAGCCCTTAAGCTACTGATGACCTCCGATGAGGAAAAGGCAAAAAAGTTAGTCTCTCTTCTAAATGATAGCAATAAAAAGAGGCAGAATCTTTTAGAAAAGGCATTTACACAGGCTATTAAAGATGTGGAGAGTATGGACGAAAGGTTTATTTATTGTCTTCACAACAATAGCTGGCATCAGGGGATAATAGGCATATTAGCTTCAAAGCTTACCGATAAATACAATAGACCT
Organism: bacterium; assembly: GCA_041640455.1. Classification (GTDB taxonomy): domain Bacteria; phylum CALINM01; class CALINM01; order CALINM01; family CALINM01; genus JAOAGA01. The sequence goes on along the minus strand of JBEQAF010000060.1, from coordinate 5,214 downwards.
TTTTTTATCTTCACTGATACCGAAGATGGCTATCTCAAAGGCTCAGGGCGAAGTATTGAGGGGATAGACCTTGATGAGCTTCTTCAGAAAGTGAGCCATTTAATCTACGAGTACGGTGGGCACAAACTTGCATGCGGGTTAACCATTGAGAGGCAGAATCTTGATAAATTTTCCTCACTCATCGACACAGCTGGCAGAGAGCTGTTCAGCGAGATAAAGCTATGTAAACTCATTGAGATTGATAGCCAGATAGATGTTTTAGATATAGATAGCCGTTTCTTCGAAGAGCTTAACCTGCTTGAACCCTTTGGGTTTGGCAATCCTGATCCAGTTTTCCTCATAAAAGATGTGGCTGTGCAGAATTTAAAAAAAGTGGGCTCAAAAGAAAATCATCTTAAATTTTTGCTTAAAAAGGGAAACTGCTTTTTTAATGCCATAGGCTTTTCACTTATGAACAACGGCATTTATGATAACTGCAAGATAGACATAGTGGGTTTACCAAAAATCAACGAGTTTAACGGTCAGAAAAAATGGGATTTTTACATCCAGGACTACATTATTAAAGGATAAAAATGCAGAAGAAACTATATCTAATAGACGGAAGTGCATTCCTTTACCGTGCTTACTACGCCCTGCCCTATCTATCTAACTCAAGAGGCTTTCCTACCCGGGTGGTTTTTGGCTTTTTAAAAATGTTAACCAAGATACTTAAGGAACATACACCTTCCCATATTGTAGTAATATTTGATTCAAAAAGAAAAACTTTCCGAACAGAGATGTATGACCAGTATAAGATAAAAAGACCCCCGCTTCCAGAAGAGATACGAATTCAGATACCAAATGTTTACAGGCTTTTAGATAGTCTTAATATAGAGGTACTTGTGGAGGATGGGCTTGAAGCAGATGACCTTATAGCCAGTCTTGTAAGACGTTTTAAATCAGAGCTTCCCATAGTTATAACCACCGCAGACAAAGACCTGTTTCAGTTGATTGATGAAAATGTAAAGATCTGGCATCCCCAGAAGGATATTTTCATAGATCGTGCAAAGGTCTATGAGATACTTGGCATACAGGCTGATTATATAACCGATTATCTTGCCCTTGCAGGAGATCAATCAGATGGTATTCCTGGAATCAAGGGGATAGGAGAAAAGACAGCAAGGGCATTAGTTGAAAGATTTGGAACGCTTGAATCAGTTTACAGTCATATTAACGAGATTCAGGGTAAGGTAAAGGAGCTTCTGATCCAGCAGAAAGATATGGCTTTTTTAAGCAAAAGTCTATGCACCCTTAAGATTACAGACTTAGATAAATATGAGCTTGATAATTTTAAAATAAGGGAACCCAAAGAGATAGAGCTTAGAGAGCTTTTGAAGGAGCTTAACTTTTTTGATTTTATAAGTGAGTTTGAGATAAACAAAGGGATAGACCTTTCACCACCTAAAATTCTTAGCTATAAAAACTGGAAAGCTATCCCATCTCAAAAAACTTTCTTTTTATTATCCAGTGAAGACAATCAGCCAGTTCTTTTCCTGACTCAGGATGGTGAAAAAATATTTACAGCAAGAAAAGATGAGATAAAAAGCATTTTTTCTTCAATAAATTCAAAAAATTTATATAGCTTTGAAGGTAAAAACATTTTTAAATATCTTTCATCAATTAATATGTCAGAGATAGATTTTATAGACCTTTCTCTTTACTCCTATCTCGTTTATCCTAATGCAAATCACGTTCACAGTCTTGAAGACATTTTAAAGGACAATCTGGGATTTGTTCCCGAGCCGAAAGGTGCTGAAAACCAGCTTTTTCAGGAAGATATTGATAAAAGGTCTTTCCTTCTGAAATTTGTACCCTCCATCGCCAACAGGTTAGAAAAAGAGATCGGGCAGGAATTGGAGCTTTTAAAACTATACGAGCAGATTGAATATCCTTTAAGTAAAATCCTTGCTAAGATGGAGATCTGGGGGATAAAGCTGGACATAAACCATTTTAAAAAAATTAATCTTGAGCTTGAAGAACGGATAAGATCACTTCAGGAAAAGATTTTCAATGTTGCAGGGGTGCAGTTTAATCTCAACTCGCCTAAACAGCTATCACAGGTGCTTTATGAACATCTTAACATTAAAAGAATAAAAAAGGGCAACCGCTCAGACTCAACGGCTCAGGATGTACTCCTCGAGCTTTTTAGTGAGCATCCTGTAATCCCACTCATTATTGAATACAGAAACCTATCAAAGATCAAAAGCACTTACGTGGATGTACTTCCAGACTATGTTGACAAAGACAGTAGAATTCACACAACCTTTAACCAGACCCTTACCGCAACTGGCAGACTTTCGAGCAGCAATCCCAATCTACAGAACATCCCCATAAAGTTTGATTGGGGAGAAAAGATAAGAAGCGCCTTTATAGCCGACGATGGTTATCTTCTGCTTTCTGCCGACTATTCTCAGATTGAGATAAGAGTGCTTGCTCAGATGTCAGGCGATGAGAATCTTATAGAAGATTTTTTAGCTGGTAGAGATATTCACACAGCTACAGCCGTAAAAATATTCGAAACAAGCCCGAATAAGGTTACAAAAGATATGAGGCGTCAGGCAAAAACCATAAACTTTGGTATTCTCTATGGGATGGGATCTTTCTCTTTAAGCAAAGAGCTGGGAGTTAGCCAGAAAGAGGCAGAGCTTTTTATAAAAAAGTACTTTGAAAACTATAAAAAAGTGAGAGAGTTTAGAGATGGACTCATCGAGTTTGCCAGAAGCCATAAATACGTAAAGACCTACTTTGGAAGGAAAAGATATCTTTATGAGATAGATTCTCCAGATCATCTGGTTAGAAACAATGCTGAAAGAATTGCTTTAAACACCCCTCTTCAGGGGACAGCAGCAGACATAGTAAAAAAAGCCATGATTGATGTATATAAGGCTTTACAAAAAAATAACATTGATTTTAAAATGTTACTGCAAGTTCACGACGAGATACTCCTTGAGATTTCTGAAAACCAGATAGAAATGGCAAAAAATATTGTAAAAGAATGCATGGAGCAGGTTGTAAAATTTAAAGTGCCGTTAGAGGTAAAAGTAGGCGTCGGAAGAAACTGGTTTGACGCAGCAAAATAGAACATTTATGGAGGTATGAATTATGAAAATACTGGTTGTAGGCAGTGGCGGTAGAGAGCATGCCCTATGCTGGAAGATAAAACAGAGCGTGCTTGTAAAAGAGCTATTCTGCGCACCTGGAAATGGGGGGACTGCTCAACTGGGGACAAATATTCCCATAAAGGCTGAGGATATAGATGGTCTTGTAAACTTTTGCAAGGAAAAAAAGATAGATTTTGTGGTGATTGGACCAGAAGCGCCTTTAAATCTTGGTATAGTTGATAGACTTGAAGAGCTCGGTATAAAAGCATTCGGACCCAATAAAAAAGCTGCTCTTCTTGAAGGTAGTAAATCCTTTGCAAAGGCTATTATGAAAAAGTATGGCGTGCCTACCGCAGATTATGAGGAGTTTACAGATTTTGATACCGCTAAGCGCTATATTGAAAAGAAAGGCGCTCCTCTGGTAGTAAAAGCTGATGGGCTTGCAGCTGGGAAGGGCGTTTATATCTGCAAGACAGAAGACGATGCTATTAGTGCTACTAAACAGATACTGATTGACAGAATATTTGGAGAGGCAGGAAACAGGATTATCATAGAAGACTGCCTTGAGGGCGAGGAAGCATCTTTTCTTGTATTTACTGATGGGGAATACATAATTCCTATGGACTCTTCTCAGGATCACAAAAGAATCTTTGACAATGATGAGGGTCCCAATACAGGCGGTATGGGCGCTTATTCTCCAGCTCCTGTTGTAACACAGGAGGTCTTTGACAGGGTAATGAACAAAATAATCTACCCTACAATAAAGGGGATGAACGAGGAAGGCACACCTTTCAAAGGCGTTTTATATGCTGGACTTATGATTAAAGATGGAGAGCCCTATGTACGTGAGTTTAATACGCGCTTTGGCGATCCAGAGGCTCAGCCGCTTCTTTTTAGAATAAAAAACGACATTGTTCCTGTTCTTATGGGATGCGTGGACGGATATCTGAAAAACGAGTATCTTTTATGGGAAGAAAAGTCAGCTGTTTGTGTGGTAATGGCTTCAGGCGGCTATCCAGGCAGTTATGAAAAAGGCTTTGAGATAAAAGGACTATCTGAGATTGATGATGAAGATGTTTATGTATTTCATGCAGGGACGAAGCTTGTGGATGGAAAAATCTTTACCGATGGCGGAAGGGTGCTTGGAGTTACCGCAAGAGGCGAAGATATAAAAGATGCTATTAACAGGGCTTACAAAGCCTGTGAAAAGATCTGTTTTAAAAACATGCACTATCGCAAAGATATTGGCAGAAGGGCATTAAACAGATAATCAATAGTTTCGCAATCTAAACTCAAAAGGGGCAGGGTTTAGATATACCTGCTCCTTCAGATAATCAATATTAAATTTTCTCACATAATGATTTATAAGGGTGATGGGCACAATAAGGGGCAGCTCTTCCTTTTTATATCTCTCAATTAGTTCAATCAGTTCGGTTTTTTCCTCACTACTTATAAGTCTTTTGAAATATCCCATTATGTGGTAAAGCACATTTACATTTTTATTTCTTGTAGCTTTTAGCCTCAAACCTTCCATAAGCTTTTTTATGTATAGCGCTTTCAGCTCTTGAAGCTGAACGTCTTTAAGATTAGAAACAAGTTTACCAAGCTCCTTATAATGAGCGGGGCTATGAGCAAGAAGGATAATCTTAATGCGGGAATGGAACTCTACAAGCGCCTTTTTTGTCATCCCTGCCCTATCTAACATCTGCCATCTGTGATAGATAAAAACTCTCTCAAAAAAATTTTCTCTTAACTCTGGATCTTTGAGCCTGCCTTCATCTTCTACAGGTATTAAAGGGTTCTCCTCCATAAAGACACGGGCAAATAAGCCAGAGCCCTTGTATATTGGCATCCCATCTTCATCGTAAATTTTTACATCTCTAAATCCTGAGCTGGGAGATCTACTTTTAAACACAAAGCCAGATAGTCCTTCCTTTTTAAGCTCTTTCACCCTTTTTTTTGCAAAAGAGATCATCTGATCTGTGTAATCAATTTTAGTTTTGTTGGTAATTAGCTTTGGATTGTCTTTATCTCCCACAAGACGCATGGACTCTCTCGGCACAGAAAGCCCGCA
>JBEQAF010000059.1:0-13515 GCA_041640455.1 bacterium | reverse complement strand
AGTAAGTGCCTTTTCAAAGCTTTTTTCCTTTGCTATCCCCTTACCTGCAATATCAAAGGCAGTTCCATGATCCGGTGATGTTCTTATAATCGGGAGTCCCAGCGTAACATTTACACCGCTATCAAAATAAAGAGCCTTAAAAAATCCCAGCACCTGATCGTGATAGATGCCTATAATAAGGTCAAATGCCCCCTTTAAAGCCCTATGAAAGACCGAATCTGCCGGCAATGGACCGAAAACCTTTATCTTTTTTTTTCTTATTCTTTCTAAAGCAGGGGTAATTATCTTTGTCTCTTCATCACCAATTTTTCCGTTCTCTCCTGCGTGGGGGTTCAATGAAAGCAGTGCAATTTTTGGATATGAAATCTTAAAAAATTTTTTTAATGAGCTATGGGCTAAAATAACCTTTTTCTCAATATCTTCAACATTTATGGAGTCTGGAACCTGCCTCAGCGGAATATGAGTGGTTAGAGTAGCTACTTTTAACTTTTTTCCATAAAACATCATAAGCGCATCTGATTTAAAGGCTTCAGCCAGATATTCCGTATGGCCTGTAAAATTTTTATAGCCATTAATGCTCATAATACCTGCCTTGTATATGGGTGCAGTTACAATCGCCACTTTTTTGAATTTTTTTGCATAGGAGATAGCAATATCAAGGGCTTTAATGGCTGCCAGCGAGCTCTCCTCCGTTGGTTTTCCAAACCTTATCTTTTTACACAAACCTGTATTTATAAGATTTATGTGCCCCTGTTTGTACTTATCTAAAGTTTCTATGAGATTTATTCTGTCTGTAAAGGGATCAAAGGCTTTTTTTTCACCAATAACAATAATCTTTGCTGATGTATAAAGTCTATGTAGGGTTTTTACAATAATCTCAGAGCCAATACCTGCAGGCTCTCCACCCGTAATAATTACAAGCCTATCAGAGCCTTTTTTCCACATAAAACTCCTTTTTAAGCTCAGCCAGATAGTCTGCATAGAGCTTGTTAAGTCGATCTTTTGTATAGGTCTTTTTCAGCTCTTCCTTTACCTCTTCAAAGGGTTTTAACCCCTTGTAGTTTATTTTTCTTAATATAAAAATCTGAAATCCCTCCGAAAATCCAACCAGAGGTCCCAGCTGATTCTCCTGCATATCTGACATGGCTTTTTTTAGCTCTGGAGCAAGCTCAGAAAATTTTACCCCATTAACAACCGAATAGAGGGTTTTAAACTTTGATTTTGCCTGTTCCTCTATCTCCTTAAGAGTCCTGCCCTTTTTTGCCAGATTATAAAAATCCTTAACACTGTCTTCCAGATCTTCAACCCTCTCCCTGTAGATGGTCAGCACTTCAAAATCAACTAATTTCTGACTTTCATCCACAATATCCTTTTCATAATATCTTTTAAGAATTTCATCGGTCACGTAAAGATTAGGCCTAATCTCTCTGCTTATGATCTTTGCCTTAACAATCTGATGCCTGATAATATTTCTGTAATCTTGAAGTGATACACCTTCTTTTTTAAGAGCCTCCTCCAGTATCTCGGTAGTTATATTATTAATAGCTTTAACATTTTCAATCTCTTCATCAATCTCCTTTTCCAGAACAGTGATCCCGAGTTTTTTTGCCTTCTGAGATAATAGACTTCTCTCTATTAATTCATCAAGAGCTGCCTCCTGTTTCTCTCTCGGAATCTTCTTAAGATCTTCAATATTTTTTACCATCAGGGCTTTTTTAAGATTACTGAGCAGAATCAGATCCTCTCCCGACAGAGCAACTATTCTGTCGATGATCTGAGCATGAATAACGTTTACAATTGACAGAAAAAGTAATATGAGTGTGATTATTGCAGATCTTTTATTTTTTCCCATTCCACCTTAACTCCGTACTCTTTTCTTTTTTTGGCAAACCAATCTGCATAAAGACTGCCTGCCAGCTCCTTTTTTAACTCCCTTTCTGCCATCAGCTTTCTCTCCTCATCGGTAAGCTTCTTAATCTTGATAATCTCTTTCAGTTTTAATATATGAAATCCGAGCGGAGATTTTATAACCCCTGAAATCTCACCTTCTTTTAATCCCCGAAGTACCTTTGTTAGCTGATCAGGTAGCTCATCGGCATTTAGATAATCTATCAGTCCACCTCTCTGCCCTTCTGGAGATATGGAATATTTTTTTGCAACCTCCTCAAAAGCGGCTCCCTGTTTTATCTCTTTAAGGGCATTGTAAGCCAGCTCTTCTCTGTTTACCAGAATCTGATAAAATATAATTTTTTCAGGCTCAACAGTGGGGATTTCTTTTATCTTTTCTGTCAGAACTGCTTCATCAATTCTGGCATCCTTTGATATTTGAGAGGCTACCTTTTCTCTTAAAATTACCAGCTCTGCAATACCTGCCTGCTTTTCTGAAAGGTTATTAGATGTAACAAACCTATCCAGCTCTTCCTTTTTAATTTCAATCTGGAGCTTTTTTGCCTCCTTTTTTAGTATCTCCTTTTCAATAAGATTTGATATAAATGCCGCAAGCAGATTAGGGTTGTTTTTGTCATTATATACCGATTTGTAATCTTCAAAATCCTTTTTAAGCCTTGTGATGCCAAGCTTATCCTCGCCTATGATTATCAGTGGTTCCTCTTCCTTTCTAACATTACAGCCAAAAAGGAAGAGGAATAAAAGAATTATACAGAGGCTATTTCTTTTGTTCTTTAGAACCGTCATTCTCTTTGCTGTCAGAAAATAGCTCGTCATGGATCTTCACGGAATATTTCTTTTTCAGATCTTCCAGAAGGGTATCAAAGACCTTTTTCTGATTCTCCCTTATATATGCATCCTTAAGCTCTTCCTTTACCTCTTCAAAGGTAGGCACCTTGCCTGCCTCCCTGCCTACAAGCTTGATAATATGATATCCAAACTGTGTTTTGGTAACCGGGCTAATATCTCCTGGTTTTTTAAGCTTTTCAAGCGCCCCCTCATATTCGGGCACAAGAGTTCCTTTTTCATGGGCGCCAATATCACCGCCTTGTTTACCTGACGAGTCTATTGAGTATTCTCTGGCAAGATCTTCAAACTTTGAGGGATCCTTTTTAAGCTTTTCATATATCTCGTCGGCAAGCTTTTTCTCCTTAACAAGTATGTGCTTTGAATGGGTCTTTTCAGGCTCTGCTAACTCTTTCTTCATCTTTTCGTAAAAGGCTTTCAGTTCCTTTTCATCAACCTTGGTATCGCTAAGAATCTTTTTCTTCAGAAATGCATCTATAACGAGCCTTTTCTTAATTTTTTCAAGATCTTTTACAACCTTCGGATCAGACTCCAAACCTTCCTTTTTGGCTTCCAGAAAGATTATCTCTCTTTTAACAATACTTTCCAGAAACTCTTTTTTACCATCCTTTGTGCTAACCATATGTTTTAGCTGCTCGGGTAGATTTTCCATCTCCTCCTTAATATCCTGATCATAGATTTTTACATCTCCCACCTCTATGACGACCTTCCCCTTTGATGCCTCTTTGGACTCCGATGATGTGGCTTTTTTGCTGCAGCCGAAAACTACGAGCAAAAGGACTAAAAAAATAATCTTAAAATTTTTCATCACTCCCCCTCAATTTTTATCTTTTTATCTTAACACTTTGAATAAATAGTTGCAAAATCTTTTTAAGATTTTCAAGGTCTGGTTCTCTGTCTCTCATAAACAGGTAAATCTTGTTGGGCATAACAAATCTTGCCTGTCTTTCTACCTTCAGATAGCTGTTTAATACATCTTTAGGTGGTATATACTGTTCATCGAAGGTAATAATTATGTAATCCTTAGAATAGCTAAGACTCTCAACCCCCAGAGCGGAAAGCTCAATCTCAAGCTCCTTCTGATATATAAAGTTTCTCAATTCCTGAGGTATCTTACCATAGCGGTCTCTAAGCTCCTCTTCAAGATTTATAAGCTCCCGAGCATTGCTTACTGCAAAAATCTTTTTATAAAATTCAAGTCTCTCTCTCGTTGAAGATATATAAGATTCAGGGATATATGCAGGCAGTGGTAGTTTTATCTCTGTTTCAACCTTTTTAAGTTTAATCTCTTCTCCGCTTTCATATCTTAGTTCCCTTATGGCTTCATCAAGTAGTTGCATGTAAAGCTCAAGTCCTATCTCGTTTATCCTGCCAGATTGTTTGACTCCAAGCAGCTCACCAGCTCCTCTTATCTCAAGATCATGCACTGCAAGCCTGAAACCAGAACCCAGTTCTTCCAGCTCCTGCAATGCTTGAAGCCGTTTCATTGCATCCTTTGATATAAGTTCAAAGGAAGGAACAAGAAAGTAGGCGAAGGCTCTTCTTGATGATCTGCCCACCCTACCTCGAAGCTGATACAGGTAAGCCAGTCCAAACTTATCTGCCCTGTTAACAATTATTGTATTTACATTGGGTAGATCAAGACCAGATTCTATTATGGCGGTAGATAGCAGAATCTGAAAGTCTCCTCTTTTAAATCGGTCAAAAATATCTTTAAGCTGTTCCTCCTCCATCCGCCCATGTCCTACCTCAATTCTAAAATGAGGCATTAGCTTTCTTAGATATTCCTTTATGGTAAAGATACTGCTTATCCTGTTATGAACAAAAAATACCTGCCCGCCTCTCTGTATCTCTCTTTCGCATGCCTCCTTTATAATCTCCGGAGAAAATCTGGTTACATAGGTTTTTATGGCGAGTCTACCTTCTGGAGGCGAGGCGATTATGCTGATATCCCTTATGCTTGAGAGAGCCATATTCAAAGTTCTCGGTATGGGAGTAGCTGTTAGGGTAAGCACATCAATGGTCGTCCTGAAATTTTTGAGCTTCTCCTTCTGAGCTACACCAAACTTGTGTTCCTCATCAATAATCAGAAGCCCCAGATCTTTAAATATTACATCCTTTGAAAGAAGTCTGTGAGTTCCAATAATTAGATCAATTTCACCGTTTTTCAGCTTTTCCAGCGTAACTTTCTGCTCCTTTTCATCAACAAATCTGCTTAATCTTCCCACACTACACTTGATGGGCTCAAATCTGTTTCTGAACACCTGATAATGCTGTTCTGCCAGTATGGTAGTAGGCGCTATAAGTGCAACCTGCTTACCATTATCTATAGCCACAAATGCAGCTCTGATTGCCACTTCAGTCTTTCCAAACCCCACATCTCCACAGATTATTCTATCCATTGGCTTTTCTGAAGCCATGTCCTCCAGCACTTCATCTATAGCTCTTTTCTGATCCTCCGTCTCCTCATATTCAAAGGAGGCGGAAAACTCTTCAAAATTCAGTTTATTAATTTTGAATGCATATCCCTGGTGACTTTTTCTGATAGCCTCCAGCCTTATTATCTCTTCTGCCCATTTTCTTAAATCCTGCTTTGCCTTTGATTTTTTTGCCTGCCACTTTTTATCACCCAGTCTGTCAATCTTTGCCACATAATCTTCGGAAGCTATATATTTCTGGATGAGATTAATCTTGTCAACAGGTATAAATAGCTTCCCCTCTTCCGCATATTCAAGCTCAATAAATTCTCCTGTTTTGCCCAGCACCTCCACCTGCTTTAATCCCCTGAAAACACCTATGCCATAGTCAACATGAACTGCCAGATCACCTTCCTTAAGTTCATATATTGAAGATATATAGGATGATAAAACCTTTTGTTTTCTATCCTTTTTGGGCTCTCCTGAACCAAAGATCTCTTCTTCTGTAATGAACCAGATCTTTTCCGAATAGCTTTTAAAGCCTTTGGAAAGCTTCCCCTTTATAAGCCCGATAGTCCCCAACTCCAGCCCATCAAGCTCCCTAAGATCGCTTATATCAAGTACATTTTTAACATCATAGATGTTCAGAAGCTCCTTAATTTTCTCCTTTTGAGTTATTGAACGCAGTATGATAACTATTTTAAAACTGCTTCTGTAATCAGCAATGTTATCAATCAGAAGCTGAACAGGATGTTTTTCTTTCTCCTTTTCAGCAAGAACTCTTTTATTAACCAGATCTGAGTTATCATCCAGGTCAAAGTAAAATGTTTCTTCGTTTTTAAAAGCAGTAACCTTAAGAGCCGTTTTTTCTTTAATAAGTTGCAACCCATTCAGGTTAAAAAGATCCTCAGGGCTGACTGCAAAAAATCCTTCCATAACTGCCTCTTCAAAGGCTTCACCAATCTGTTGTGTAATCTTTTTAGCCATAGAATCATAATCTTCGAGATAAAATGTCACGATTTTAGAGTTTTCAAGATAATCTAAAAGAAAGGTTTTTTTCCCATAAAGCTGCGGCAGAAGATACTCTATTCCACCAAAATATACTTCCTGCTTTATCTTTTCCGAAATAACATCTCTTATCTTTTTTTCAATACCCTTTTCATCAGCGTAAAGTTTAACAAAATCCAGCGCACTGTTTTTATAAATCTCCTTATAAATAAAATCACGTGCAGGAAGAATATAGGCTTCCATAGCTTTGCTAACAGAACGTTGAGTTAATGGATCAAAAAATCTTATACTCTCCACATTATCTCCAAAAAACTCTATTCTCAATGGCAGGTCATAGTAGGGAGAGAATATATCCACAAGACCGCCCTTAACCGAGTACTCGCCTGGTATTTCAACATTTTCAACTTTTTGATATCCAAGTTTTAGAAGGGTCTTTCTGAGCTCATCAAATGGATAATCCTCACCAGAAATCAGATATATGTAGCTTTCTTCCAGCACATCGGGCGGAATTACAGGCTCAATTAAAGACTTAAGTGTGGCAATGTAAACTCCTTTTCTGGATCTGGATGCAAAAAGCGTTCTTATCCGTTGGGCAATATTTTCTGCAGGCGGGTTTGATCTGCTGTAAGCAAGGGTAGATAATGATGGGAAGGCATACACTTTATTTAGAAAAAAAGATAAATTATTTTCAAGCTCTTCCTGTATCTTCTCGTTCTCACAGATAATAAGCAGATTCTGATTTCCTATTACACTTAGGCGGGAGAGGATATAGGCAAACTGGGACAGATTTTTTGAATACAAAGAACGGGCTTCTTCTTTTTTAAAAAAATCTTCTAAAGTCTTTTCTGCCATAAAAAAAAGAAGGCAGACTCCTTAACGGGTCTGCCTTAAAAATTTAAAATAAATGTGCCGGTTATTTTGAAAGATAGCTTTCAAATGCCGCGAAATGTTCCTCTTCATCAGCCAGGATGCCAATAAAGAGATTGGCTGTAATATAATCTCCCTCTTTATGAGCCATAGCAATTATCTCTTTGTACATGGCTATTGCTTCTTCCTCAGCCTTTTTATCAAGCTTAAGCATCTCATCGGTACTGTTTCCCACTTTGATAGGTGTTGGCATGGTGGTTGGGATACCGCCCAACATAACAAGCCTTTCTGCTATTGCCTCAGCATGTTTCATCTCGGTGATAGCAAATTTTTTAAATATACCCTTTACAACCTCTCCTTTTAAACCAACTGCCTGCACATGCTGCCACATATACTGCACGGAAACCTGTATCTCCCTTGCAATGGCATCATTTAACATCTCCTTAAGATTTTTTTTGTTTTTCCCTGCCATTTTAGCCTCCTTGTTTTTCATTTAAATTAAATAATATTACATTTTGAGAATTTTTCAAGAAATTGTTCATTATTTCAGCTACCAAGGTAGGATTTTACAATAACTGGATCTGAAACAAGCTCATGAGAATCCGCTTCTTTTTTAATAACGCCGTTCTCAATTACATAGCTTCTGCTCGATGTTTTGAGAGCCATCAGTGCGTTTTGCTCAACCATAATCATGGATATCTTTTTCTCATCATTTATTTTTTTTATAAGGGTAAAGATCTCTCTGGTAATTTTTGGAGAAAGCCCCATGGATGGTTCATCTAAAAGCAGAAGTTTAGGGGCTGACATTAAAGCCCTGCCTATGGCAAGCATCTGCTGTTCACCCCCGGATAGTGTGCCTGCAGGCTGACTAAGCCTCTCTTGAAGTCTTGGAAAGGTAGAAAGTACAAGATCAAGGTTTTCCTGAAAAATCAGCTTATCTTTGATAAAATAGGCGCCGAGCTCAAGATTTTCTAAAACTGTCAGTGAGTAGAAAACCCTTCTCCCCTCAGGAACAAGGGCTATCCCTTTTCTCACTATCTGCTCAGGTTCAGAGTTACTAATATTAATGTTCTGATAAATTATCTCTCCACTTTTCGCCTTCACAATGCCTGTTATAGCTTTTAGTAGGGTAGATTTCCCGGCACCGTTTGCTCCTATAATGGATATGATCTCACCTTTAAAAACCTTTATAGAAATACCTTTCAGAGCCTCAATAAGTCCATAGCTAACAGAAAGATTTTTTATCTCAAAAAAAACCTCACTGAACTCCATAATCCTCACCCAGATATGCCTCTATAACTCTTTTGTCGTTTTTAACTTCCTCAGGTCTTCCTTCCATAATCTTTTCACCAAAATCTACCACTATAATCCGTTCCGATACTTTCATTACCAGTTCCATATGATGCTCAATAATGATCATAGTAGTTTTAAAGGTCTCCTGAATCCTGAAAAAGGTTTCCATAATCTGATTTATCTCGCTGTGATTCATGCCCGCACAGGGCTCATCAACCAGAAGCAGTTTTGGCTCCGTTGCCAGAGCTCTGGCTATCTCAAGCTTTCTTTGATCTCCGTAAGGAAGGCTTGTTGCCAGATAGCTTTCCTTTTCCTTGAGCCCCATAAAATTGATAAGATATCTTGCCCTTTCCTCTGCCTCTTTTTTTTTGCTGTAAAAGCCTGAAGTTCTAAGAAGACCTGAGACAAAGCCATATTTATGTTTTACCAGAGCGGCTGTTAGCACATTTTCAAATACTGACATGGATCTGAAAAGTCTTAAGTTCTGAAAGGTTCTTGCCATACCAAGATTTATTCTTTTTTCCGTATTAAGATGGGTAATATCCTGACCTGAAAAGATAATCTTACCAGTGTCTGCCCTGTAAAAACCCGTAATGAGATTAAAAATAGTTGTTTTGCCAGCGCCGTTAGGACCGATAATACTTAAAATCTCACCTTTTTTTACATTAAAGCTCAGATCCCATACAGCCTTAATGCCGCCAAAACTTTTGGAAAGCTTTTTTACCTCCAGAATACTCACAAAGCCCTCTTCCTTACCATAAGACCATAGGGTTTTAATATCATTATTATTATCAGCACTATGGGGATTATCACCCAGCGATACTCAAGAATATGAGCAGGAAGCATTATCCTTAATCCTTCTATGATTAAAATCCAAAAAACACCTGCGACAACGGTTCCTGAGATATTACCCATCCCCCCCACTATTACAATTACCAGAAAATCCACAGACTTCAAAAAGTCAAAGTTTGATGGATGAAGAAAGGTATAAAGATGGGCATAAAGAGCGCCAGCCACTCCAGCAAGAAAACATCCATAAACGAAGGCTAAAAGCTTCATATCCGATACATTTATCCCCACAGAGCTGGATGCAGTCTCATCATCTCTAATGCTCATCCAGAAGATACCGTATCTGGACTGGATAATGTTTTTAGACATAAGTATCAGAAAAATGGAGACAAAAAATACCGTCTCAAGATCAGAAAGGCTTGCTATTCCAACAAAACCTCTTGATCCGCCCAGAGTTTCAAGAAATCTGTCTGAATTGTCAAGTATATTTCGGATTAGTATACCAAAACCTAAAGTTGCAATGGCAAGAAAGTCATCCTTAAACTTCAGAATGGGGATACCTATAAGATATGCCACGAAAGCAGAAAAAAATCCGCCTGAAAATACTACAATAATAAACATCAGAGACGATTCTATAGAAAAGCTTTTAGTTATAAAGGCTGAAAAATATGCGCCAAGCCCGTAAAAGGCTGCATGTCCGAGAGAGAACTGACCCGTATAGCCATAAATAATATTTAATCCTAAGGAGCCCAAAACTATGATTATTGTATAGAGTATCACCTGCTCCACATAATCGGAAAAGAGATTGTTAATAAATATCATCTTCAAAAGCATATACAAAAGGAGCGAAAAGACTATCTCCTTTCTAAGCTCCAGAAGAAGCTTCATACCTTTTCAATCCTTTTACCGAATATACCATTGGGTCTTACAATAAGAAATACGAAGAGAATCAAAAAAATAAAGCCATCTCTTAGTGTGGAGGATAGAAAAGCAGACACAAAGACCTCTGATATCCCTATGATAAATCCGCCGAGCACTGCTCCATGAATTATTCCTATGCCTCCCAGCACTGCCGCTATGAATGATTTTATCCCTGGCATAATCCCCATAAAAACATTTATCTGAGGATAGGCAATGGCATAAAGAATCCCACCGAGTCCCGCAAGAGCTCCCCCCAGCATAAAAGTAAGAGATATAATTTTTTCCGTATCAACTCCCACAAGCTTTGCCATCTCCGCATCCAGAGCTACCGCTCTCATAGCTTTTCCCTGCCTGGTTCTATATATTAGCAGATAAAGCAGGGAAAGGCTTATAAGAGTGGTTATAAAAATCAGAATGTGCACGTTGGTTATGACAAAGAGATTTAGATCATAGGGTTCTACTTCAAAGGGTCTTGGAAAGGCAATATAATTGGGAGTAAAAAGTGCGTTCAGGCTGAAAAAATACTCTATAAAAAGAGAAACACCCACCGCCGTGATCAGGAGGGATATTTTAGGTGCATTCTTCTTTCTTAAAGGACTGTAAGCTAATTTTTCTATGATAAATGCCACAAGGGCTGTGCCTGCCATTGCCAGAAGAAAAACCAGATATATTGGAAGACTCATCCTGGTTATTAGATAATAGCCAAAAAAAGCCCCCAGCATGAACACATCTCCATGTGCAAAGTTAATCATCCTTAAAACGCCATATACCATTGTGTAGCCGAGGGCAATAAGAGCATAGACCGAACCAAGCTGAATTCCGTTAATAAACTGCTGTAATATGTATCCCAGCGTTTCCACTAATATCCGCCCATTATATCAGGGATTAACAGTGGTAACATATTTTGCGCCGTTCTCCTCGAGTTTTAGTATCACGGCTGACTTCTGGGCATCACCATTCTTATCAAAGCCTATTGTGCCTGTGACACCCTTAAAGTTTTTCAGGTTGGTAAGAACCTTCATAACTTCGCTGGGATCTGAGCTTTTTGCCTGATCAAGCGCCTTCAGATATATCATTGCAGCGTCATAGGCTAAAACGCCCAACGCATCAGGGATGGCATTGTGTTTCTCCTTATACTTTTTCAAAAAAGCTTCTGAAACTGGATCTTTTCTGTCAGGTGAATAATGGTTAGTAAAATAACCTCCCACTATTGCCTTACCACCAATCTTAATTAGCTCTGGTGAATCCCATCCGTCACCACCCATAAGAACGGATTTTACTCCTCTTTCTCTAAGCTGTTTTGCAATAAGAGCCACCTTATTGTAATAGTCAGGGAGAAATATTACATCGGGCTTTTTGGCAGCCACTTTTGTGATTAATGCGGAAAAGTCCACATCATCTTTCTGGTATGATTCAAAGGCAACTACCTGACCGCCTTTAGAAAAGTTTTCCTTAAAAACCTCTGCAAGCCCCTTAGAATAATCATTTCCCACATCATAAAGAACTGCGGCTGTTTTTAACTTTAAATCCTTTAAGGCAAACTGAGCTGCAACCTTCCCCTGATAGGGATCTATAAAACAGGCTCTAAACACATAGGGCTTCCTTTTTCCGTCAGAGATTGTAACTTTTGGATTTGTAGCTGTACCTGTTATCATGGGTACTTTTTTTGAATTTGCTATCTCTGAAACAGGAATTGCCACTTTGGAGGTTAAAGGACCTATAATACCCTTCACCCCATCCTGAGTGATCAGCTTAAGTGCAGCGTTTGTACCCTCAGTTGGGTCATTTTTATCATCAGCTATAATTGGAACAATATTATATTTTCCTGTCTTGTTATATTCCTCTACAGCTATTAAAAAGCTGTTCCTTGAGGACTCACCAAAGGTCTTTACATCGCCTGTAAGAGGTGTAATTAAGCCAAGCTTAACAGTCTCTTTGGCGCTTGCAAAAGAGAACAAGGCAAAGGTTAAAACTAACACCAGTATCTTTCTCATAAAAACCTCCTTTTTAAGATTACTAAATTTTTAGATTATAGTATTTTAGATTATTAAAATTGTCAATTGAAAGAGAAAAGCGGGCGACGGGATTCGAACCCGCGACACCAAGCTTGGGAAGCTTGTACTCTACCCCTGAGCTACGCCCGCAAATTTAAATAAAATTTTATAGCAAATGGGAATTAAAAGTCAAACTTTAAAGAACCAGAACGTTAATCAGCGCCAATTAGCGGTACAGTAAAGAGCTTTGTATATACAGGTCCTTCCTTTTTTAAGTCGCTCTTATAAAGATGAAACTCATTTACGGTGAAGGTATGGGAGATTGATTTTTTAAATAACTCTGCAAAGTCTGGGTTAGCTGTTATAAACTTTTTTGTCTCTTTAACCCTTCCTAAAGTAATATGAGCTTTGAATTCCCTTCCCTCCTTCTTAAAGCCGAGTAAAAAAAGCGCATCTTCCACCTTTTCGGCTAATGTATTTAGAAATGGGTTTTCTTTTATGTCTATAAAAATTACTCGTGGCGCCTTTATAGATGGAAAAGCAGACATTTTATTAAGTTCCAGTCCAATAGGAGAGACCGACTCAGTAATTGTAATGGCTTTTTTAATAGCCTCGAGCTTGTCTTCCCTAACCTCACCTATAAATTTAAGGGTAATATGCCAGGTATTTTCCCTCGTCCATCTGACCTCCTTCAGCTCTTTCATGAGCTCCTTCTGAAAGGTCTTGATTTTTTCAATCCCTTCCCTGTCCATATCTACTGCTACAAAAAGTCTAAGTCTATCCATAAATTAGCCTCTTTATTGCCCAGTTTAGACAAAAATTTGCCGCCTGTTCTCTAATCTGTGTTCTTGTGCCTTTAAGATATATTTTTTCCACAGACAGCTCATCAAAAAAGTAAAAGCCACAGAATACAACTCCAACAGGTTTACTAATGCTTCCGCCTGTCGGTCCTGCTATGCCTGTAGTGGCTATGCAGATATGGGAATCCGAAAGCTTCCTTATCCCTTTAACCATCTCTTCTGCACACTGCAAACTTACAGCACCAAAGTTTTTAAGTGTATCCTCACTGACATTTAGTATTTTTTTCTTCGCATCGTTGGAATAGGCTACAACACCAGTTATGAAATAATCTGAGCTTCCAGCTGTATCGGTTATCAGCTTGCTAATAAGCCCACCTGTGCAGGACTCTGCCACTGAAACTGTAAGCTTCCTTTCCCTGAGTATGTTGCCTAAAATCTCACTGTTCTGCATATTAAAAGGTCTGAAATACAATTATAAACAGCATAATTTTTGAGTATATGGCTGCGACAAGGTCATCCAGAATAATTCCGATAGGACCCCGAAACCTTTTTTCTATTTTTTTAATCGGATAGGGTTTCACAATATCAAAAAATCTGAATAGTAAAAAGGCTATCAATATTTTTTCATCTGTTAACTCAAAAAACATAAGCGTAAGCCACATACCTAAAACC
>JBEQAF010000058.1:2581-13533 GCA_041640455.1 bacterium | reverse complement strand
TTTTAAACACAAAGCCAGATAGTCCTTCCTTTTTAAGCACTTCCACCCTTTTTTTTGCAAAAGAGATCATCTGATCTGTGTAATCAATTTTAGTTTTGTTGGTAATTAGCTTTGGATTGTCTTTATCTCCCACAAGACGCATGGACTCTCTCGGCACAGAAAGCCCGCATTCCACTTCAGGACAGACGGCTACCCATTCTACAAACTGCCCAACTATATCTTTTAGAAATGTATCAAGCTTGTGACCGCCGTCATATCTAACCGGGTTGCCCAGAAGACAAGAGCTTATTCCGAGCTTAATCTTCTCCATTATCTAACATATCTCCTAACAAAGGAAGCTACATCAAACTTCTTTTTGCATCCATTGTAGCTCATGTATCTTATCTTACCAAATATTTTTCTCTCCACCATGGGTCTGTCGTGCACGCCGCATATGCTCCACATAATACCTGTATAGCCATTTGGATCTCTACCATCTAACTCATATCTATCGTTTAGATATACAGCGATCTCTATGGCAGTCTCCACATTCTCTGTCCACTCCAGTATCTTTTTTGCCCAGTACATTCTTAAATAGTTATGCATCTTGCCCTCTTCTACCATCTGAATCTGCGAGGCATTCCAGAGGGGGTCATGGGTCTTTGCCTGTTCCAGCTCATCTAATGAGTAGATATAGGCTCTTTTGTCATTTTTATGTTTTTCAAGGCTCTCTGCTGCCCATGCTGGTGCACCAGATAGATTATCATAGTTCTCTTCATAAAAACAGAAGTTATCAGCAAGCTCCTTTCTTACAATAATCTCTTCTAAAAAGGCTTTTTTTGCCTCCTGAGGATTATCTGACTTTTCAACCATAATAGCCGCTTCCTGGCTGGCTATCATGCCAAAATGCAGATATGGAGATAGATTAGACTGACAATCAAAATTGGGATCAGATCTTTTTTCATGATAGAACCTCAGTCGATTTTCAATAAAATCCTTTAAAACAACTCTTGCTGCCTCCTCTCCTGGCAGAAACTTACCTACTGGAGCAGGCTTTGAATCTATCCTTAGCCTGCTTAAAAGCTCCTGACGCTCCATATCTTTTGAAATGGAGCTGTTATAGGGGTGTCTTTCGATATTTGCTGGCTCATACAAAAACTCATTAAGTCTGGACATAATCTTTTTTCTGATTGTGTATGCACCATACTCCTTTTTATCAGAGACAAAGAAGGCTGGCACTATATTATGCGTATCCACCTCTAAAAAAGGGATTTTTATTTTATGGCAAACCTCGTTTTTCCATCTTTTTTTAATCCTTAACGGATCAAAATCGGTAATTAATAACCTTATTTTATAATCTTCAATAAATTTTGGTATCGTATCTTTTGGATCACCAAAAAGTATTAAGAGCGGAATATTTAGGTTTTCCAGGCTCTTCTTTAGCATCAGAAGACCTTTTAGCATAAACTCATACTGTCTTAGAGAGGCATTTAAAAAAGAGGGCACAATATTAAATACAACAAATAGAGGGGCTTTAAACTCAAGGGCATACTCTTGGGCATATTTTAGAGCAAAATTATATGTTGAGCGCTGATCCCTGCTCATCCAGTAGCAGACACTACCAGCCTCTAAGGGGATATTATTTAGCCTTCTTACCCTTCTTAAAAGCATATACCAATAAAAAAGTAGCAAAAATAAAGATTAGCCCAAAAGATGGATAATAAATGAGGTAGGCAAAGGGAACAAGGATAACTTTGATAATCCCCCTGATGTATGGCTTATTTTCTGCAAATGCTACAAAGTGAGGCGAGATCTCATAATAGATTGATACAAAGGCTCTTCCAAAAAAGTTTGTCAAAAGATATTTATCTCTTATGCTCTTAAGCTTTAGGGTATAAGTATGGTCTTTTCCAAAGAGATATGTGGAGACAAAACAATATGATTTTTTCGTTGAGTAGCTTTCTGTGGATACCTCATTGGAGTAGGGTGAGCTATTTGAGTTGCTGTAAGCTCTGACTCGGTAGTAGTAGACCTTATTTAAATCTGCAGAGGTATCGAGATACGATGTAGCATTCTCACCCACTGTAGCTATTGCCCAGTAGCTACTATAAGAATCTCGCCTTTCAATCTCATATCCAACCTCTTTTGAAGAGTTATCCTCCCAGAAAAGCTCAATACCGTTACTTCTTTTTACAAACCTTAAATTGGTAGGAGGAATTAAAGGCACATTGTATGTAAACTCGTTGTAGCTACTTCCGTTTAAATTTTCTGCATAGACCCTGTAGCTAACTGTCCCCTCTTCTAATATTAAATTATCCTTATATGAAGTTGAATTTGCTGAAAGAGTAGCAATACTCTCATAGCTACTATTTAGCTTCCTTTCTATCCTGTATTGAGACTCTATCTCCGACTCATCCACCCAGGATATTTTAAAACCATCTTTGCTATTCTCTACCTTTAGCCTTGATGGCGGTGCGGGCGGTATTTTATCTATTTTTGATGAGAGAGCTCTAAATACGTTTAATCTACCACGAGTTATAACAGATAGAAACTTCTTATCCACCGAAGCCAGAATAAGCTCTCTTACCTGACTGTTCGAATAACTCGGGTTCAAAGAACTAATAAGCGCAGCCGTGCCAGAAACCATAGGAGCTGCCATAGAAGTGCCTGTTTCATGGAAAAAGGCTGAAGAATAGTTTTCAAATTTTCCATTTGACTCTATAGTTTTTTTGCTTTTTGTGCTATAAATATTAACTCCTGGTGCAGAAAGATGAACCACGTTTGTGCCATAGTTCGAAAAACTGGCTTTATTATCATAATTATCAGTTGCAGCAACTGCGATAATATTTCTTAGATTAAAAGAGGCAGGATAGACATTAGCTGAGTTTAGATTCACCCCCCCATTCCCTGCTGCTACTACAAATAATCTATCAGCTGCTCCCTCAATAGCATCTCTTAGTGATTGAGAATATTTATTTGTCTCAAGACTAAGATTGATTATATGAGCGCCTTTATTTTTTGCATAATTAATAGCTTCTATTACGTCACCAACGTCGCCTTCACCATTACTAGCAAGCACCTTTAATGGCATAATCTTTACCTGCCAGCTAATGCCCGCAACGCCAAAGCTGTTATTCCCTATAGCTCCTATAATACCTGCCACATGAGTTCCATGAGAACCAGCTCCAGAGATATCATCATCCATTGGATCGGCATTATTACTAAAAAAATTCCAGCCGAAACAGTCGTCTATATAGCCGTTGTTATCATTATCACTTTTATCATCACATGTCTCACCTGAGTTTATCCAGATATTGTCTTTAAGGTCTGGGTGATTATAGTCTACCCCCGTATCTATTACGGCAACAATCACAGAGCTACTTCCTGTAGATAAGCCCCATGCCTTTTCTGATTCAATATTTCTATGATGCCACTGCTGACTATAATTAGAATCGTTGGGGATAATAGGGGTTACAGCCTTTTTTACTATGTAGTTTGGCTCTGCATACTCCACATCTGGGTCGTTTTTATACAGAGCTAAAGCCTTTTCAACAGTCATCCCCTCTTCCAGCTCTATATGCTCAATATTAACGAAACCATACCTTTTTTTTACCTTTGCCTTATAGAGTCTGTGAGTGGCAGACTTTGTAATCCCCATTGTTCCTTTTTTAAACCTAACCAGAAGCTCACCATCTTTGTAGCTACCGTTATTATTACTAATATCCTTTGCTTCAGGCTTATTTAAACTTAGAAAAAAGCCGACTAAACAAAGAATCGCAAGAATCCGAATCCATTTCATAGCAGTATAGTATCACTTGTTTGACCGATTTACAATGCTCTTTGATACATTTTGCAATAAATTTATTGATTTTCCTTGTTTACAACTACCCCTTTTTGAAATATCATTAAACTAACATATGCTAAGGCAACTCAACAGGCTGATTTATGCTGAATTTTTTTATTTTTTCTTTTCCATCTTTTTTGCCCTGCTTTTTCTTGGCAGTGCTTACCGAATTACCACTCTCTCAGAATCTGATAAAATCTATCTTTCTGCCATAAGGATCATGCTAAGCTTCATTTACTCCCTACCCTTTATCTGCACCATAGTTATACCTGTATCCTATCTTTTTGCCCTTTATTTTACTTTTAACAAGCTTACCTCATCAGGTGAGCTTATGGGCATCTATACATCAAGAGTATCTTCAAAACGCATAGCAAAAATAACCTTTTTACTCACTATTATTTTAGTTACCTTGTCCTTGCTAAATAGCCATTTAATAAAGCCATTAGCAGAAAGAAAGATGCTTAAGCTTTTTAACATGCGACTTTTAGACTATATGAAAGAGCTTAAAGCTGGAACGATAAATAATTTAGATAACAACAAATACATTTTCTTTGAGCAATCTATGGACTCCCGAAGTTTTTCAAAGGTGCTTTATCTAAACTTATCACCAGAAACAAACTCATTAAAAGCCATATCCTCTGAGCGTATGATTTTGTCTGAGCCATACATGGTCTCCTTTGAGAAGGGGGTTAGTTTTGAGATAAAAAATCAGAACTTTACGAGTTTTGAATTTTTCAACTTAATGATGCCTGTTACTGGAGAGAAAGAGGTTAAAATATCGCCTCAGCTTCTGCCCACAAGGGCATTGTTTTTAATATCCTTATACAGCCCTGACTCCCCAAAAGAAGCTGTTGAACTTTTTGAACGTTTTTTACTACCCCTATCTCCACTGATCTTTTTTCTCTACCTGCTACCAATCTCAACAAGCCTCAAAAAAAATCAGCTAAACATTTTTTTAAAATATCTCTTTATCTGCATACTTTTTTTTGCTACAGCTATGCTTTGCCGTTCTCTGGGAAAGAAAGTGATAATTAACCCTTTTTTACTATATCCAGCTGTTATAATTTCTCAGATTTTAGCGGGGATATTATTTTTTAAAAGGTTTATCAGGTATTCGGGATGAAAAGACTATACAAACTTTTATTCATTGAATATCTTTACAGTTTTTTGCTTATCTTATCAATTTTTATAGTCACTGTTTTTATATTTGACCTTTTTGAGCACTTAGATGAGTTGATGAATATTTATCATGGTGAGAAACTGCTTTTTGTCATATATCGCCTACCCTTTCTTATGTCCTATATATCAATGTTTTCCATAACCATAGCAAGCCTCCTCGCACTTAATAACCTCTCTCAGAGTTATCAGATTATTGCTCTTTTCTCATCCAGAATAAGCCTATCAAGACTTTTGAGCATTATTCTGCTCTTTTCTTTTATCTTTTCAGCCCTATCTTTACTTAACGAGTTTTTTTTAGCTCCTTTAGCTGGAAGACAGAGTCTTGCCCTCATAAATAAGATAAAAAAGCAAGAAGAGCTATCTATAAGCAACATGGCATTAAAAGATGGAAATAGCTTTATTTTTGTTGAGCAAATGGAGCGAAATGAGCAGCTAAAAAATTTTATAAAGATTAAGTTAAATCCCTCAGGGCAGATTGAGGAAATTTTATTTTCAAAAAAAGCAAAAAAAGTTAGGGACTTATGGTTTACCGAAGGGGGATTAAAATACCATAACGACGGCTCAATACTGCCAGCAGATGAAAAAATTTCTCTTCCTCTAAATCAAGCATTTTTAACTCTGAACTACAAGCCCCATCTTATTACATTAAAAGAAAGCATAACTATTATAAAACTCGGGAAGATTTACAATATTAATATACACAAATACCAGCATCAGCTTTCAAAAAAGCTTCTGCATCTAATTCTTCCCATGTTTTTTATACTGATTTTTTTCAGGGAGAGCATAGAAAGCAGGGATGAGAATTCAAGATTAAGACTTTTTTTAAAGCTCATCTTTACTCTTACTCTGGTTTATGTATTTGAGGCTAATGTATTTAGTTATGCCATTGGAGCTCAGAAAGGATTCTTTTTCCCTATAATTATCATGGTTGCATTTCTTTCATTTTTCTATATTTTGAAAAATAGAAAGAAGTTTAGCACCCTATAAAGCTTAATAGCTTCTGGAAGCTTTAGCGTGTACTTTAAGACAATTTTTATCCCCTCAGTTTGCCCGGTCTATTTTAACAGCATCTTTTTTAAGGCTGATCATAACGGCATGGGAATTGGGCAATGCTGGAAAACCACTGTTTTCTATCTTTCTTAATCCTCTAAGCTCCAGCTTTGAATAATCCTTATTTGCCAAACCTCTTTCTGCTTCTATAAAAAGTCTTTTTTTACCAGATGTAAGGGTAAGCCTAACATAGCTTATTTTTGTCGTATATCCCTTTTTGTTTTCTATCATTATCATTACAGGATTGGGAAATTTAATCTCATAGGGTCTTACAACTCCACAAAAAAGCTCCATATTTATTTTGCCAAAGGTTTTTTTTACCGTAACCTCCTTTGCCTCGCTCTTTTCCTGCGGAGATACAATCTGCCCGTAACATAATGAGACAGTTAAAATGAAAAATAAAAAAACCTTTTTAACCAATTTTACCTCCTAAAAAAAGGGGATTCCTTGTCGGAATCCCCTCAATGATTGAGCTTAATATTTATTATTATCTCTTTGGTATATTTAGTTTAAATCTTGATGTATTTATGGATGCCTTTGAGGTTGAAACACCTACACCTGCATCAAGCTTACCCACGCCCGTTGCGGTTACCTGAGTGAGATTTATTCCGCCAACATACCCAACTTTCATAAATATACAGCTCTTTGATGATGAATCATAATATTCATCTGGATCCTGAGCTCCCCCATAACAGGCTGTCTGCAAGTCCCTTTCACATCTGCCATTCTGATAGGTTCCGCCGTTGTAACAAATTCCATATAAGCTATTGTATTCATAATCATAGCATCCCACAAGATTTCCCGAGTTGTCATATAAAGGAAGCGCCTCGTCGTCATAACAGATATTTACTCCAGATAAAATGCCTTTCATAGTTACCTTATAACTGTTAGTAACACCTGAATACTGATTGAAAGCTGTTACAGGAATGATAATACTATCTTCTTTTCCTGCACAGAGTGTCATCGTATTTGATGATACAGATGAAGGAACACAGGGATCTAAAATAGTAGCAGTTTGATTATTGCTATAGCTTGAGCCATTCCATTTATCAATTCTTAATTCAGCAGTCCTATTTACTAATGCCAGTTTAGTATCATACGAATAATCGTATGAAATGGATTCAATAAACTCTTTGGACTGTCTTAACCAGCCATCGGAATCGGTCTTTTTAGGTAAGCTAAATAATACATAGCCTTTTGGTAATAATGGATCCTTAGTCTCGTCTTTAGCAATAAAAAATGCTGGTGCTGTATCTCCCATACCAAAAAAGTTAGTGTAAAATCCAATGCTCTGAGATTTCTGGTCAAACATAAAGGGTGGTATATAATAACCATTATTACCATAGTAGGTCTTAGTTGCCTTTAAAGCTACGTTATATTCGCTACCAAAGTTTGCCTTTGCCATACCTCTTGTATTAAAATCATTGTAGGTTGTATCATTCAAGCCTTGTTGTGTTTCATATTCATATAATGGATAGCCTTTTCTATAAAGTGAGAAAGATATTAAGCTTGTTGTGTTATTAAAGGCAAATGGTGTATTTAATGTCCAGGTGCCTCTTATCATTCTTAAATTAACATTGTTTGCGCCTGGTTTCAGCTCCCCAAAGGTACATACAGTCTCTAACTTTGACGCTTCAAATGCTTCTCGATTATTAATAAAATAAGGATTGTAATTCCACTGGGTTGCACAGATATTTGTATAAGTAGGTAGCAAATCAAGTGTTGCCGTAGGATTTGACTTGTCAATCAGCTTCCGATCAAAATTAACATAATTCAGGGTACCGTCTTTTGCCTTCGTCCATTGCCATACATTGATAAGAATATGGGTAGTTGCATCGGAAATGACCGACTTTTCAACATCATTCTGCTCAGGAAACTGGAAGGAAAGAGTAACTTTTGCTGTCTTTTCAGCATCTGAGACAGAGCTGGCTAAGTCAGCCCCGCTTCCACCACAGCCTGCTAAAATCAGCAGGGTGGCTACCAATAACATTGTGTAACTAATAAGCCTTTTTTTCATCTTGTGCCTCCTTTATTTTTATTTTAAAACAATATCTTTACTGAATATTAATATAAGTATTCACCGTAACCTCTATGTTCTGAGTCTTTTCTGCTGTTGCTGCTCCATCACTTACAACAACCTTAACTGTGTAAGTTTTAGTGATATTTACATACCAAGTAACTGTCTGACCAGTTCCAATTTGTGTTCCATCTACATACCATGTATACGTGAGTTGAGAAGGTCCGTTATCCGGGTCAGTAGAGGTTGCCGATAATAAATAATATCCAGCACCGGGTATAACACTTATTGTGGGCGTACTGGGTGGCTGGTTGGTAACTGCACCTGTAACGGTGATCGTTTTGGTAAATGTCACTGGAGTATTTACTTTACCATCAGAAACTCTTACCTCAACAGTGTAGGTGCCTGCAGAAGCTGGAGTCCAGTTTATAGTTGCACCAGTTCCCGTCTGCTTTACATTCTGGACATACCATTCATAGGTCAAAGTATCACCATCGGCATCGGTTGCAGTGGCTGTTAATGTTACAGACTGCCCTGATTGCGGATTTGCAGGTGATACAGTAATGTCTGTAACCTGTGGTTTTGTGTTTACAACAATTGACTTTGGACTGCTTTCAACACTATCAGTTCCGTCAGAAACTCTTACTGTAATAGAGTAGGTACCACCAGTGGTTGGAGTCCAGTTAAATGTTGATCCAGTACCTATTTGTGTTGATCCTGCAAACCAGGTATATGTTAAGGGATCACCATCGGCATCGGTTGCCGTTGCAGTAAATTGTACAGCTGTTCCTGCAGTAGCTGTGGATGGAACATTAACGCTACTTATAACTGGAGCGCTGTTTGTTACGGTAAACGTTTTGCTACTTTTTGCTGTTAAAGCGCCATCAGATACTGCAACAGCTATTGTATAGGTTTTTCTGATTCGAGGGGTCCATGTAGTAGAAGTGGTTGCGGATTTAGCTGCCTGAGTAGTTGTTTTTTCAGCTATTAAGTTACCATCTACGTAAAAACTAAAGATTAAGGGATCATTTTCTGCATCTGTTGCCGTAGCTGAGATTGTTATGGGCTGATTTATGCCACCAGAGGCAGGGACAGTAAATGTACTGATTACCGGAGCTGTATTAACTTTTTTTACTGTAATAGTTTTTGCTCCAAGTGATGTAGAATTCTTGCCATCTGAAACAGTTAAATTAACATTATAACTACCTTCAGAAGCTGGAGCGGTCCACATAATATAATTTGAGGTAGATGAGGTTGGAGTTCCGCCACTAATACTCCAGCTGTACGTTACAGGTTTGCCTTCAGGGTCATAGGCGTAAGCAGAAATTGTGTTAGTCGAACCTGGTGTTACAATTGATGGTATGTTGTATGATACTATCACGGGGGCGGTATCAGGATAAACTGTAATTGGTCTACTATCTGTAACGGCTGGGTTTGTATTATCATTAACAGAGACAGAAATATTATATGTCGTTGTTGATGAAACATCTGGTGCTGTCCACGCAGGATTCTGGGCAGAACTGCTGTTAAAGTTACCTCCGTTAGACGACCAGCTATATGATAAACTATCACCATCGGGATCATAGGCAGATACATAAAGATTTACTGAGTCACCAGCTACAACAGAATTTGGCACATAGAGATAGGTAATCTTAGGTGGTCTATTACCTGTAAAAACTTCGATATCTATTGAGGTTTCCTCATAGGCCCCTCCACTATCTGTTGCTCTCAAGGTAAGTTTATATGTGCCAGGTGTTGAAGGCGCTGTCCATTTGGGGCTTGATGAAGATGCGCTACTGAATGTACCTACAGATGATGACCATGAATATGTTAACGCATCACCATCGGGATCCCATGCATAGCCGTAAAGCTGAACAGTTTCCCCTGTATTAATACTATACTGGTTTGCATAGGCATAGACATAGGGCTTATGATTAGGGATTTGAGGATTTAAAACAACCTGTTTTCCTGTGTCATCTGTTTCGTCTAAGTCCGTTCCCCCGTTTACATTAAACTCAAAAGAATCAACGCCATCTGTAAGCAAATAGTTTTCACCACAAATTACAGGTATGGTATATAAACCCTGGCTATCTGTATAACTATATTGATAACCATACCATTTGTCTTTCACATATGCATAAATATATTTGTTTGGAAAAGCTGATCCATTAGATTTTTTTACCCTGCCTGTTACAGTGCATTCAAAGGGATCTGTTATTTCTTCCACATCAACCTGATAGCAACCACTTACTGCTTTTGCTTTTAAGTTCTTGCTTTTTTGAATCCAGCGGTATGTAAATGGATCTGTGAAACTTAGCTCTATAGTATAATTAGCATTTATTTCAGATGTTACTCCCTCAATTTTAAATTTCCCATTTTCATCAGTATAGCCCGAGGCAGCTCTAAAACCAGGAATGCTATTGGATCCATTTTTTAAATCACTTATGTGAAGGTATAAGCCAGATAGATGGGATTTTTCGTTTTTCTTTAACTTTTTAAACTCACCTTCAACGCAAAAGGTTTTTAAATCCCCAGTTGCAACATAGTCAAAGTTATAGTAGGATAAGTCAAAACCAAGTTCCTTACTTGCCTGTTTAAGCTCATCCTCTGTAAAAACTGCGTAAGGTCTGTCGTTTTCATCATTACACTTCCCTAAAAATAAATGAGAATTATCAAACTGCCCATAAGGTAAGTCATTAAAGGCTGAGCTATTATAAAGGGTAGCATTTCCTATTTTAAACCATTTCCCATTTATTAAAGCATAAAAACCAACCTGTCTTCCTTCTTTTGAAGTATCTTCATCTTTATTAGCAATTTTGCAATCTTCTATCTGCCTCTTTACTTTAAAGCTTACGACAGCTGATTTATTGACCAGATCAGACT
>JBEQAF010000058.1:0-2571 GCA_041640455.1 bacterium | reverse complement strand
ACTGCTTTGCTGCAGAAGTAGAAGAAACAACACAATTCCCCTTTTCATCAAGTGTTCCATATTTCCCTTCTTTTGTAATACAAAAACTCTTTCCTGTGCTGGTTTTTATATCTATAAAATCAAAAGCTGTGGAAACAAGCTTATTGCCCGATGTATCAGATTCGGCAGGAAAGGACTTCATGTCTTCTTCATTCGTGGGATCAAAGTTTTGAGCCTTTATGGTAATACTATTACCTATATCACTGGAAGCTGCCTTGAGCATACTTTTTGATAAATCCATCTGCCACTTTACTACACTACCACTTGCCTTTGCTACCTTAATCTCATTGTTTGTGGCAAGTTTCTTAACTCCACGACTGTCCTGAACAATAGCTATACTTAATACATCATCCTCAGCAGATTTAAATAAATCAGTAGTAGAAATGTTTGCAAAACTAATAGCCTTAGTTAAATAAGGTGCAAGCTCTGCCTTAATATTCAACCCTTTTAAATCTTCAGGCTTGCTATAAGTGAAAGTCTTTGAATATTTTACAAGCCCGTCTTTTTCCACAGAAACAATAATATATCCCCCCTCAGACCAGAGCTCTATCTGTGAAGCAAACGTGCCCACGTCTTTATCAGTAACCGTTTCATATACCTTATCCAGTTTGCCTCCATGATAGCTTTCAATTCTAACTTTTGCGCCGCCAATCAGGTCTCCGTCTGTTGAAGACTTACTTACCCCAGACTTACCTGCAGATACCAAGTTACTAATTCCTATAGTCCCAACCGCTGAGCCCCCAATTGTAACAGATGATTTAGTAGCACCACCAGTTGAACCACCTCCTCCACCACCTCCACCACAGCTATAAACCAGCAATAAGGATATAAAAAATACTGATGTAATTACATTTTTCATGGTTCCTCCCATATATTTTATTTTAACCTTAAAATTATGTAAGAATTACTGTTAGCATATTCTTTTTTAGTTATCCTCATAATTTTTTTTTCTCACTTAAATAAACATCTATTTAAGATTTTTGTCAAGTGATCTGGATCACTTTTTTAAAAATTTTTTTATCTTTATAAAAAATTAACATTTTCTTGCTAACAAAGTATCCTGACTTTTTTAACATTGTTTTAAAATTATTCTAAATTATCTCTGCTTTTTAAACCATGTCAAGTCGTCCATATGTAAACCATAATGATTTTTTGTAAACTTTTATGTAAACCTTGACTAAAAAATATGGTCTTAATAAGAAATTAACCATGGCTCAGCTTTTTTTCTTTACACAAAACAATTTTATAAATTATAATTTTTTACCATTATGGAGAGGAAAATTAATAAGATTCTTATTGCCAACAGAGGTGAGATTGCTACAAGAATTATAAGAGCCTGTAAGGAGCTCGGGATTACCTCAGTGGCTATATACTCAGAGGTGGATAAGAACGCCCATCATGTAAGAAAGGCTGACAAGTCTTATCTTGTAGGTCCGGGACCACTTGAAGGCTACCTGAATTACCACCGTATTGTTGACCTTGCCAAAGAGATCAAGGCAGATGCCATCCATCCGGGATATGGCTTCCTGTCAGAAAATCCTGATTTTGCAAGCTATTGTGAAAAAAGAGGGATAATATTTATAGGTCCCCGCAGCGAGACCATAGCAATGATGGGGAATAAAGTGGAGGCAAGAAATCTTGCGAGACAGATTGGATTACCGCTTCTACCAGGCACAGATGAGCCCATTAGAGACGAGGATGAAGGGGTCAAGTTTGCTAATGCTATCGGGTATCCTGTGATTATTAAAGCAGCTTTTGGGGGCGGCGGTAGAGGAATGAGGATATCCTATAACGAAAAGGAACTGAGAAGATATATTAATATATGTATATCGGAGTCTAAAAAAGCCTTTGGCAAGGCTGATATTTTTATTGAAAAATATCTTGAAGAGCCCCATCATATTGAGTTTCAGATCCTTGCTGACAAACATGGTAATACAATCCATCTTGGTGAAAGAGATTGCTCTATTCAAAGAAGACATCAAAAGCTGGTAGAGATAGCTCCGTCTCTTATTCTTGACAGTCGCATGCGTGAAGAGATGGGTAGTGCCGCAGTAGCTTTAGCTAAGGCTGTTAATTATGAGAGCGCTGGCACAGTTGAATTTCTTGTTGACAAAAATGGCAATTTTTATTTTATGGAGATGAACACAAGGATTCAGGTTGAGCATCCCGTTACCGAGATAGCTACCGGTGTTGATCTCATTAAAGAGATGATAAGAATAGCAGAAGGCAAACCTCTCGACATAAAGCAAGAAGAGGTTAATCTAAGAGGCTATGCCATAGAGGTAAGGATCTGCGCGGAGGATCCAAAAAATAATTTTATGCCCGACTTTGGAAGGATCACTCAGTATAACTCGCCAGGTGGAATTGGCGTCAGGCTTGACGGAGCAGTATATCAGGGCTACACCATCCCGCCATACTATGACTCAATGATAGTAAAGCTTATCGTTTATGGTAGAACATGGGATGAGACTGTTTCAAGACTTAAAAGGGCTTTAGATGAATATATTATAAGAGGGATTAAAACCACCATCC
>JBEQAF010000057.1:10540-14114 GCA_041640455.1 bacterium | reverse complement strand
CTATACTGTGCTTTTTTGCAAAAAAGATAATCAGCCTGTGCTTTTGCATACCCATCTAACGAATCAGATAGTAAAAGCTCTTATCGAGGAAAAAAGAATTGATTTTTTAAAAGATTATCAGGTTGAGGCGTCAGAAGTAAGATATAAAAACAGCAGGTTTGACCTGTTGCTCAAAAACTTGAATGAGAAATTTTTTCTTGAAGTAAAGACCTGTACCTTATTTGGTAATGAGATAGCCATGTTCCCAGATGCCCCATCAGAGAGAGCTACAAAGCATCTTCTCAACCTGAAGGAGCTAAAAGCTCCTGCTTCAAGAGCTGGATGTCTGTTTGTGGTGATGAATCCCCATATTAAATATTTTTTTCCAGCCTACCATATTGATATGACCTTTAGCAGAACATTATTCAGCCTCCATGATGATCTGGAAATAAAGGCGGTTGCTTTAGACTGGGATAGCAACCTCACTGAAGTTAGGGGGGTAAGTGAAATTCTTATCCCCTGGCAAAAGGTTAAGAAGAAGCTCAATGATTCGGGGGTTTATTTACTTGTAATAAGGGTGTCCAGAGATGTTTTTGTATCTGTAGGAACTTTGGGAGAGATCAGTTTCAGAAAAGGATATTATGTATATGCAGGCTCAGCAAAGAAAAATTTATCTAAACGCATATCAAGACATAAAAGAATTAACAAGCAAAAACACTGGCATATTGACTATCTCATAGATGTGGCAAAAGTGGAAAAGGATATAGCTTTTATTACTGATAAAGATTTAGAATGTGAACTGGCAAAGGAAGTTGAGGCTCTGTCAGATGGACTGGTAGAAAAGTTTGGCTCATCGGACTGCAGATGCAGAAGTCATCTTTATTTTTTTAAGCACAATCCTTTTGAAAACAAAAAATTTATTGAAATAATTACAAAATATCGCATTGACATGATTTAGAGAGGTGAAAATGAAAAAAACCAGTTTTATTGTAACCCATATGGACTGCCCTTCAGAAGAGAGATTAATTAGAATGAAACTTGAAGGGATGAAAGATATTTTTCAGCTATCTTTTGATTTACCTGAAAGAAAGCTTTACGTCTATCATCAGAGCGACGAGAATAAGATTCTGGATCAGTTAAACCTTTTAAATTTAGGGGCAAGTATAATTACCACTGAAGAGGTTGTTGATTACGAATTTAGTAGCTCTAATAATGATGAGAAGAAACTGCTCTGGCAGGTACTTTTTATAAACTTTTTCTTCTTCATTCTCGAGATAATAACAGGCTTTTTAGCAGATTCAATGGGACTTGTTGCTGATAGTTTAGATATGCTGGCTGACAGTCTGGTTTATGGTCTTGCTCTCTATGCGGTTGGCGGTACCATATCAAGAAAGAAAAAAGTTGCTCTGATAAGCGGATTTTTTCAACTTTTTCTTGCCATCTTAGGAATAATAGAGGTATTAAGACGTTTTCTTGGACAGGAAGATATACCTGATTTTAAGCTGATGATAATAATATCATTGCTGGCTCTTATTGGAAATGCGATTAGTCTTTTGCTTCTTCAGAAAAGCAAAAACAGGGAGGCGCATATTCGGGCAAGCATTATCTTTACCTCCAATGATGTGATAATAAATATGGGAGTAATTTTGGCGGGTGTGCTGGTTTTTATTTTCAATTCAAAGATTCCAGATCTTGTAATAGGAACTATTATCTTTATCATTGTAGCAAGAGGTGCATACAAAATAATGGAGCTGGCTAAATAATTAGCAGATTGCAAAATATTTTAATTCTTTTTTTCCGATTAAATAGCTAAAATATTTTTAGAAACTCGGAAAGGATATTGGATGAGTATTCTTGACTGTATTGGCAACACACCGCTGGCGCTGATTAAAAAACTTAATAAAAACCCGAGAGTAAAGCTCTACGCAAAGCTGGAAGGCAGTAATCCAGGTGGTTCTGTAAAAGACAGGCCTGCCCTATATATGATTACTGAGGCAGAAAAACGGGGGCTACTAAAAAAAGACGTTACTATCCTTGAACCTACATCTGGGAATACGGGGATAGGACTTGCCATGGTATGTGCGGCAAAGGGTTATAAAATTAAGCTGGTCATGCCAGCCTGTGTTAGCATAGAAAGAAGAAAGATTCTTGAGGCTCTTGGTGCTGAGGTAATTTTAAGCCCAGCAGAGGAACGAACTGACGGGGCAATCAGGCTTGCTCACAAACTTTATGATGAGTCACCAGAAAGATATTTTATGCCCAACCAGTTTGACAATCCTGATAATATTCTTGCTCATTACGAAACCACAGGTCCTGAGATAATAGCCCAGACTAAAGGAGAGATAACTCACTTTGTTGCTGGACTTGGGACAACCGGCACTATTATGGGGACAGGTAGACGGCTAAAAGAGTTTAATAAAAACATTAGAGTTATAGCTGCAGAGCCCTACGAATGCCACCGCATTCAGGGGCTAAAAAATATGAAAGAGTCTATTGTGCCAGGAATATATGACCCATCTATTTTTGACGATCATTATTACGTAAAAGATGAAGATGCATTTGATATGACCAGAATGCTTGCCCTTGAAGAGGGTATATTTTCAGGTATGTCAAGCGGCGCTGCTATGTGGGTTGCGCTTCAGGTGGCTCAAAAAATTGACAGCGGATTAATAGTGGTAATATTACCTGACAGGGGAGACCGTTATCTTTCAACCTCTCTTTTTACTTCAGTTTGTGGAGAATGCCCGCCTTAGTAAACTATGGCTGAAATTTATTTTAGTAAATTTATTGCAGTATTTATCCCGCTGTTCATTGCTATCGATGGATTTGGGATACTTCCCATTTTTTTCCATCTCACTGAAGACATGACTTCGGATGAAAGAAACAGGATAGCATTAAGCTCAGTTTTTACTGGTTTTGTTTTAGCCATCTCTTTCATGGTGCTCGGTGATCTTATTTTCCAGCTACTTGGTATTACAGTGGCAGATTTTATGGTGGCTGGTGGAATTCTTCTACTTGTTATTTCGGTTAATGATATTGTGAAGGGCTCGGGCTTTAAAGAAACTGGGAAAAAAACTCTGGGAGTAGTTCCCATAGGAACGCCCTTAATTACAGGACCTGCTACTTTAACAACCTGTCTTGTTCTGGTAAGTAAATACGGCTATCTTCTTGTAAGCATTAGCCTGCTGATAAATCTTGCCATCCTATATTTTATTTTCAGATATTCAGAAATTGTAAAGAAGTTTGCTGGAGTTGATGGGCTGAAAGGTTTAGGTAAGATTATATCACTTCTTCTTGCAGCAATTGCCGTAAAGTTTATCAGAGAAGGGCTTTTATCCTTTTTTCCTTAAAAATAAAAAGGGCATTACCCTTATCGGGCAATGCCCCTGAACGAGCTTTTTTATCTGCCTTAGCTCTTTAATATCTTCTTTGCGCTTTCGTCAAGAGCATCGGTAATGAAAGCAATGCCTGTCTCGGCAGCTGTCTCTCTGTTTGCAGCAACAAGATCATCTCTTGATATCTCGCTTAAACTGAATTTTCTTGCGCCTGCCAGAAGCTGCTGTAAACCCGCAGCGAGCTTATCCATTAGCGTCCA